>JALOKO010000279.1 GCA_025456495.1 Bryobacterales bacterium
CGCGTCGGCGGACCCTCTAACTGTTTCAGGCAGCCAGCTTGCCCACCGCGACACCCGCCAACGGATACCGCTGCCGCCCTCAACGCTGTACGGTGCACCGTGGGGGCCCACATCGGTTCTGACCAGCCCCTGCACCAGCGCAGATCCCGGGTCCTATGCCTGTTCGTCCCGGGAAGTGCTCGGCCAAGGAACTGTTCTGCCAAGGAATTGGGGGACACGGCTTCGCTCGGCGGGCATCGAAGGGGCGGAAATCTTCTCCCAGCCCTCCCTCATTCCCACTTTCCGCTGTAGATTGCAGCCGACTTGCCGATAGCTTTAGTGACGCCGAAATTTCCAGGAAACCTCTGCCGATTGCAATGCGGCCGCCATGCGGCGACGCGATGGATTGAGGGCGCCTGCAGGGCTTCCCGGGCGAGGCGTCGCGTCGCGGGCTGCGCCCGCAATCAACGGCCAGAAAGGGTTTGAGCCCAGGATGAACACGGAAGCAAGAACCACTCAGCACAGTCCGTCCACCGCCGTGGCGAGCGCCGCGACAATGCAGCAGGCGCGACATCGGGCGGGTAAGTACCTCACCTTTCAAATCGATGGCGAAGAGTTCGGAGTTCTGGTGTTGCGGATCCGAGAGATCATGGGCATCCAGGCGATTACGCCGGTTCCCCATACCCCAACCCACGTCAAGGGGGTGATCAACCTGCGTGGCAAGGTGATCCCGGTGATTGACATGCGCGTGAAGCTGGGGCTGGAAAGGCGCGACTATGACCAGCGCACATGCATCATCGTCGCCTCTGTGCAGTGTGGCGAAGGCGCGGTGCTGATGGGCATCGTTGTGGACGGAGTCTCGGAAGTGGTGACGATCACCGAGGATCAGATTGAAGACCCGCCCAAGTTCGGCGGAGGCGTCCAGGTTCGCTATCTGCTGGGGATGGCCAAGACCAGCGGGAAGGTAAAGCTGCTACTGGATATTGACGAAGCGTTGTCAGCGGAAGATCTCTCGCACCTGCGCGAGATCATCCAGCAGCAAAGCGAGGCGCAGGCCTAAACACGAGCGAGAGCATTCCGCGTCAGGCGATGGCGGGGCGTGGAGAACAGGAACAGGACAAAGTCCAGGGAAAAGCAACAGGGCAGGGCGCGTGGCAGCCAGGATGGCAGCCGGGATGGCATCCCCTTATCGGGTACGCGAGTCCCGCGCCAAGGCAATCGCAATTACGGGAGAGGATTCATGTCGCAGAGTATGACCATTGGCAAAAAGCTAACCGTGAACGCCAGCATCATGATGCTGCTGATGTTCGCTTTGGGCGGATACGCACTGTATACCATCAGCAGTCTTGGCGGTGCGCTGAATGTAGCGGTAGGAGCAACCGCGACAAAACTCGATCAGGCGCAATCCACCAGCGCGCGTGTGCAGGAGATGGTAGCCAGCCAGCGCGGATTCCTGGTAGCGACGATTGGCGGAAACGCCACCGAGGCTGCCGAGAGCCGACGGCGGATGCTGCTAACGCACGAGCGTATCGGCGCGCATGTGAACGAAATGCGTCCCCTGGTGGAAACCGCGGAAGGACGTCGTTCACTGGACGCCCTGGAAGCGGCGCGCAAGGCGATTCTGCCCTACAGCGAGGAGTACATGAAGTTCGCCTCACAAGGCGACCTGCCGGAAGCTGAGCGGGTGATGAACGGCAACATCCGCCCCCTGGTGGCCACGATGGAAGAGGCCTCGAACGCGCTGGTGAAGGAGCAGCAGAAGTCGCTGTCGGAAGCGCAAGCCGAGGCCCGCTCGGAGGTAAATCTGGGCATCTGGCTGGCGGTGAGCCTGACGATTGTTTCGGCGCTGGTGGGGGCTTTCCTGATTCTTGTGGTGAATGGCGTCAGCAAGACCCTGGGGAAGTTGGCAACCCAACTGGGGCAGGGCAGTGAAGAGGTTTCCGCAGCCGCCGGCCAGGTGTCCAGCTCCAGCCAGAGCCTGTCCCAGTTCGCAAGTGAGCAAGCGGCATCGTTGGAAGAAACCTCGGCTTCGGCGGACGAGCTGAACTCCATGACGCAGCGCAATGCGGAGAACACGCGCGATGCGGCAACGCAGATGGGCAAGGCGGAGGAAGTGGTGAAGGAAGCAAACCTACATCTGCAACAGATGCTGAAGTCGATGGAAGAGATTAACGCCTCCAGCGAGAAGATCTCGCGGATCATCAAGGTGATTGACGAGATCGCCTTCCAGACCAATATTCTGGCTCTCAACGCGGCGGTGGAAGCGGCGCGCGCGGGAGAGGCTGGCATGGGCTTCGCGGTGGTTGCCGATGAGGTGCGCAACCTTGCACAACGCTCCGCGCAGGCGGCCAAGGATACGGCGGAGCTGATTGAGGATTCCATTACGCGCTCCCGCGAGGGCAGTGGAAAGCTGGGCGAAGTGGCGGCGGCCATCCAGAAAATCACGGTGAGCGCCAGCGCGGTGAAGGCGCTGGTGGACGAAGTCAACATGGGCAGCCAGGAGCAGGCGCGCGGATTTGACCAGATCGCAAAGGCCATTGTGCAGATGGAGCAGGTGACCCACCAGGTGGCGGCCAATGCCGAGGAAGGCGCTTCGGCAAGTGAGCAGTTGAATGCGCAGGCGGAGACCGTGGACCAGATCGTGGGAGAGTTGTCCGCGATGGTGACCACCGAAAGCAGAGGCGGTCGTCGACTGGGGGATCGCCAGGCGCGCCGGGCAAGCGCGGGGAGGCCATCCGCATTCCAGGGGCAGGTGGGGAAACTGGGCTCGGCGTTAGGGCGTTCGGTTGCGCCGAAAGCCAAGGCGGCTGAGCGGGTGCATGCCGGATCATCCAGCGCCATGGCGAGTGCGGGGTCAAAGGACCGCTTTCCCATGGACGAGGACTTCGAACAGTTCTAGTGCGCCTCGCTGGGGCATCCAGCGAGCACGCAAGCACAGTGTGAGCTACACGAAGGAGTGCACATGGAACTGGATCGTCCAACGGGCGTGAGTGCATGCCAGCCCAGCGCGGCAGACCACGAGGAGGCCAACCCGGGACTGCGCTGGCTTGAAGCAGAAGCAGACCGACTTGCGTCTCTGATGCTGCTGGGCCTGCGGAATCCACAGCAGGAAGGCGCGACGCTTGAAGAGGTGCGGGAGCTGGTGGAGCGCATCGCCGGTGGAGCGGAGCGGCTGTCGCTGGAGGAGGTGCTCCGCCAATCGCGCTCACTGCTGTCGCTGGAAGTGTTGTGCGAGACAGGCCAATCGCCAGAGGCCTCCGAGCAGGGCCAGTCGAAGCTGGAAGGCGTCGAGCGGGCGTTGGCGCAACTGCATGACGCCCTGAGCCACGGGATGGAAGCGCTTCGTCATGGCGCGACCGACAGCCTCCATCCGTCAGTGGAGGAGGGCATGGTCGCCGAGAGCGCCGTCGTCGGCAACGCTGCATCCACCGCGGCAAGCGCGTCCGACAGCGCGTCCGACAGCGCGTCCGACAGCGCGCTAGGCACCTCGTACGGGTTGGGTGACGATATTGATCTGTTGCGCGAGTTTCTGGTGGAGGCCACCGGGCACTTGGAGGCAATCGAGTCGGGCGCCTTGGCGTTAGAGACAGATCTGTCGGATCGCGAGACGCTGAACCTCTTGTTCCGCGCCTTTCACAGCATTAAGGGCTTAGCCGGGTTCCTGGAAATTGGGGCCATTCAGCACACTGCACACGAGTTGGAGAACCTGCTGGACAGTGCGCGCGATGGCGCCCTGCAACTGGACCGTGACGCGATTGACCTGATCCTGGACACGCATAGCTACCTCAGCGAGGCCCTGGGATTGGTAGCTGATCGGGTTGAGGGCAAGGCGATGCGGGCAATTGCCGAGGACCCAAGGCTGTTGTCGCGCATCACGGAGTATCCCCAGCGCGCAAGAGGGGAAAGCGCGCCGCACGCGGAAGCGGAGCAGGCGTGCGATGGCGCCACTCTCGCGACACGAGTCCCCGATGAGCAAACCCGACAGGACGCGACGGTTGATGAAGAGCTCTCTATCTCGCCAGTAGCTGCCGAACCGGGGGACGTAGGCGTGATGCCGACGGAGGTACCGGTAACCTCAGCGACGGTGGGTCCTGCCGAGGCCGCTGTGGCAGAACTCCCGAAGGCATCCGCGACAGCAGCCCCGAAGGCATCCACCGCGATTGGGGCGCAACCTGCCTCCGATGGCGCCACGGAGCGAGGGGCCTCGGCCGCCCGCACCAGCGCCGCGGGCGCCGTGGTGAAGATCGACACGGAGAAGTTGGATTACCTGGTGGATATGGTGGGCGAACTGGTGATTGCGCAGTCCATGGTGCGCCATGACCCCTTGTTTGAGAACTCCCAATCCGCCACATTGCTGAAGAACATGGCGCAGATGACCCGGGTTACCGCTGAGGTGCAACGGGTAGCGATGTCGATGCGCATGGTCCCCATCAAGGGTCTCTTCCAGCGCATGAGTCGGCTGGCGCGAGACCTTGCGCGCAAGTACGGCAAGGACGTGCGCGTTGAGCTTGAGGGCGAGGAGACTGAACTGGATCGCACCTTGATTGAACAACTGGCGGATCCGATGATGCACATGGTGCGGAACGCAATCGACCATGGCCTGGAGGACGCGGCGCAGCGGCTGGCCAGCGGGAAATCCGCTGAGGGCGTCATTAAGCTGTCGGCGGTGCATCAATCGGGGAGCATTCTCATCAGCATCGAGGATGACGGCAAAGGACTGGATCGCAAACGAATTTTGGAGAAGGCGCGATCACGTGGGCTGGTACACGAGAACGCAACGCTTACCGACGCCCAGATTGATCAACTGATCTTTGAGCCGGGCTTTTCCACGGCCACGGTGGTGAGTGACATTTCAGGTCGTGGCGTGGGCATGGATGTGGTGCGGCGCAACATCCAGCAACTGCGGGGCAGAGTGGAGGTGCAGTCTCAGCCCGGCCGGGGCGCGGCCATGCGGATGAAGCTGCCATTGACCCTGGCCATCATCGATGGACTGGTGGTGGGTGTGAACGGAGAGCGCTTCATCATTCCGCTGTTCAGCGTCCGCGAAATGTTCCGCGCCGACGCCCAGGCCATCAGCAGGGTGCAGGATGGACAGGAAGTATTGCAGGTGCGCGGGAACATTCTGCCGGTCGTGCGGTTGCGCCGAAGGCTCAAGTTGGGGGCCCGAGAGGGCGAGCAGGAGTCCATGCTTTGCCTGGTGGTGGAGAGCGCACGATCTGTGTATTGCCTGCTGGTGGACGAGTTCATCGGTAAGCAGGAGGTGGTGATCAAGAGCCTGGGTGAGCAGTTTGCCGAGGTTCCGGGGATCGCCGCCGGGGCGATCCTGGGGGACGGCACGGTGGGACTGATCCTGGATATGGAGGGTGTCTTTGAAGGCGTTCGCTCCCGATAGAACAGTGTCCGGCCCGAGCCCGGGGATCGACGTTGCCGAACACGATACGGCGCGGCTGAGTACGGCGGACTTTGCGCGGTTACGACGGTTTGCGCAACAACAGATTGGCTTGAACCTGCATGAAGGCAAGCGCCCACTGGCCGATGCGCGGGTATCGAAGGAGATGCGGCGACTGGGTCTATCGTCGGTGCGCGAATACTTCGAGCGGTTGGAACAGGACAGCTCCGGCGATCTGTTGTCGGGGCTGGTGGACTCACTGACAACCAACTACACATCCTTCTTTCGGGAAGCCGATCACTTTCAATTCCTGGAATCCAGTGTCTTTCCAATGGC
>JALOKO010000280.1 GCA_025456495.1 Bryobacterales bacterium
CAAAACCGATTGAATCGACAACAGTTAACGTTTCGAGAACACGCAAACCGCCCACGGATGGGAACAGGGTAGATGCACGATTCGTCGTAAGCCTTGCATTCCAGCAGCCGGTATACGTTGACATCATCGGACGCCGTTTTCGTCGTACGTCACGATCGGTGTGCAATGCCACCATGCCAGCGAATCCGGGCGACGAAATCGCAACGAACGACGTTGTTCGGCGTGACCGCTTCATCGAAGGGCCCCGGGACACCCTGGACCAGCACAGCGTGATGTTGGTGACGAATGGCAGCGGACCGATGATGAACGCCAGCAACCACATCCGGTTTCAGGCTCCAAGCCAGATGAGCGCGGAGGCCTTGGAAGCCATCTTCGTCCAGCCGGAATCGATGGCGGCGCTAGTGGTGGACATCGTCGTGGCAAGCGCCACTTCCGGCGCGGAACGCCACGCGCTACTGGTGGGACGGGGCCGGATTCATCGGCAAGTTGGCGGGTAATCTGGCCGGGGTCGCTGCGGCGTCAGGGCTCGGGCGTGAGGATGCCGATTTGCGCGTTTGGCTTGATTCGATAGAATCTTGGTGACCGGAGGGATTTCGGATGAAACGATCTCTGTTTGTGATGCTGTGTGCTTGCGTGCTGGCGGGCGCGTTCAGCCTGATGGCTGCCGAGCCCGTGCGGGTGATGCTGCTGGATGGCGAATCGGGCGGGCCGTTTCATGCCTGGGAGCAAACAACCCCCTACCTCAAGCGGATGCTGGAGGATACCGGGATGTTCCGGGTGGATGTCGTCACAGCGCCGCCCAAGGATGGAGACTTCAGCGGGTTCCATCCCACATGGAGCAACTACAAGGCCATCGTGATGAACTACGATGCGCCGGATGAGCGATGGAACGACGCCTTGCGCAGTTCCTTTGAACGCTATGTGCGCGAGGGCGGCGGGCTGGTGATTGTACACGCCGCCAACAACGCCTTCCCGAAGTGGAAGGAGTTCAACCGGATGGTTGGCGTAGGCGGATGGCGGGGACGCACGGAAGCCGATGGCCCCATGTTTCACTGGCTGGATGGCAAGATCGTGGCCGATACCTCGCCCGGACGGGGAGGCAGCCATGGTCCACGACATCAGTACGTGGTGGATACCCGCGTGCCGGAGCATCCCATCATGCGGGGTCTGCCAGCCGGATGGCTGCATGCCAGCGATGAGCTGTACGACCGGATGCGCGGCCCAGGCGAGAACATGACCGTGCTGGCGACGGCGTACTCCGACGCCGCCAAGAAGGGCACGGGGCGGCATGAGCCCATCCTGATGGTGCTGCGCTATGGCGAAGGGCGGATCTTCCACACGGTGCTGGGCCACGACCTGGAAGCGCTGAACTGCGTGGGCTTCATGGCCACCTACCAGCGCGGGACAGAGTGGGCGGCGACGGGCAAGGTAACGCAGGCTGTGCCCAAGGACTTCCCCAGCGCCACCCAGGTGCGCACGCGGCCCGCATACGCGCCGCCGGCGAAGTAGCAGGGACGCGAGCGGCGCTCAACGGGCAAGCGGATTGTCGCTTAGGGGGCTGGGGCTGACGCCACGGGGTGGAGGTGTCCGCAGCCAGCGGCATCGCACAGCATCGCGCGCACCAACCCCAGAACGCCTTCGCCCTCAGGGCGGATGTGGGCCTCGCGTAGCTGCCGGTAACGCTCCAGCACCGGTGCGGCGCGGCGGCGGATGTCGCCATCAGCGTCGTTCTCTTCGTGGCCCTTGGGTGCGGCCCAGACGAAGTGGTTGGTGGCGCGGGCGAAGACAGGCACAGACACGAAGTCGCGAGGGACGATCCCCTTCACCGAAGAATCGCCACTGGCGCGCTGCGCTTCATCGGCGGAAGCGAAGAAATCCACGGCGTAGGCGGGGTAGCCCAGCAGATGTCCCCATGCGCGATGACGCAGGGGCGGCGGCAGCAGTTCCATGGTGGCCAGCACCTGTCCAGCGGGGAGTTCGGCCACGATCCCGGCGGCCCCATAGACCTGGGGGAACCCGCTGATGGTGCCGCTTACCCCGGCCTTCCGGTAGAACACCGCATGGACGACCCGCCTGCCTTCCGCTACCACCGTGCCGGGAATCAGGGTGGCCGCAAGATCGTGGCCACAGTGCCAGGTAGCCAGAATGCGGGCGGCTTGGCGCAGTTGGTTGAGTTCGTCTTCGGTGGGCTGGGTAACGGAAATGCGACCGGCCAGAAAGCTGAGGCTGGCAGGCTTCAACGTGCTGGCCACGGTGTACAGCGCTTCCTTGTCCAGCGCCTCCAGAAGCCACTTTTCACCCAACTGACGGTCCTCGGGTGGAAGGCTTTCCATGCCGAAACAGGCAGCGGGAGGAACTTGCTGGGCGGGATCCCCGGTCGCCGCGCGGGCTTGCCACACGTGGAACCCCAAGGTGAGAACCAGCACGAGAACCAAAGGCATGGATCCCGGACGCCGCATGGCGCGAACCGGGACGGGAGGAGGAAGCCGAAAATGTCGCATGAAAACGAGAACTCCTTCTCAGGATAGCGGGACTGCGTGGTTAGACGCCACTGGTTTGGAAGGTCGTCGGCGCGCGGACCCCTCACGCGGCGCAGTCGCCTCGCCCCGGCCGGACTCTCCCGCGGACGGCCAATGGGCATGCGGATCCCTGATGGGCGCGGGGATGCCTGCGTGCCCGGATGGCGGGCTTAGCGCAGAAAGCTGCTATGGCGGGTGGCGGTTTTGCGGGCTGCAAGGACGGCCTCGTCCAGGAAGCGGAGGAAGGGGGCCGCGGCCTGGAAGCGGGTGAGGAGTTCGGATTCCAGACGCTTGGTGGTGGCAAGCGCGGCGTCCAATTCCACCCAGTAATAGAACTGCTTGCGGCGGAGAGCGTCGTCGGCGGGATGACCGGGCAGGAAGCCCTTGGGGGTCCGCTTCAGTTGCTCGCCCTGCAGGACGCCCAGCAGCTTCGTGAGCTTACGATCCTTGGCGATGCGGGCAAAGTCCTCGGGCTGCTCGGCAATGCGGGTGCGGATTGCCAGCAGGCTATCTGGCGGCGGCATGTAGCTGCCTGCGGCGATGCCGACGGTTTCGGCGGAAATCTGAAAGTACAGGCCACTGCCTTTATCGGGCAGGCCGCGACGCGGAAAGGTAGCCGAGAGGTGGGTCTTGTAGGGGGTCTTGTCCTTGCTGAAGCGCGTATCGCGATAGATGCGGAATGGCGCTTTGGCGGGGTCGTCCAGATGGTATTCCGGGAGTTCTGCGGCCAGGCGCTGGTTGAGCGAATCCACCAGCGCCAACAGAGGCGCCTTGAGGTCCTGCTCATAGGTGGCTTTGTGGGCCTGGAACCAATCCCGATCGTTGTTTTCCTTGAGGTCCTTCAGCCACTGGAGGGCCAAGGACGAAAACCCGGGAAACGCCATAGCTGCTCCTTCGACGTTGCCGCGCCACGGACGACCCCCACCCGTCGAGTGGGTGAAGCGTTCCAGGCTTCGGCCCCTATACTGGGAGTGTGACCACGACAAGCGCGGGTGACGCAGTGCTGAGGGGCCTGGACGGGCTACAACTCCGAGCCCAGGCGCCGCTTTCCGAGTATACCCGCTTCGGCATCGGAGGCCCAGCGGATCTGCTGGCGGAAACCAGCGACGCGGCCGTGTTCACCGAAGCGCTACGACGGTTGCAGGTAGAGGCGATGCCGCATGTGGTGCTGGGGGGCGGCACGAATCTGGTGGTCTCCGATGCCGGGTATCGCGGGGTGGTGTTGCGCTATACGGCGGCGGCGATCCGTCATGACGGCGTGCGGGTGTTCTGCGGCGCGGGCGCTGAGCTGATTGACCTGGTGAACTACACCGTGGACGCCGGCCTGGAAGGCTTGCAGACCCTGATGGGGATTCCAGGCTGGGTGGGCGCGGCCATCTACGGCAACGCCGGCGCCTATGGCCATTCCATGGAAGAGGTGGTGCAGCGCGTCCGCTATTGGGATGGCGTGGCCATTCAGGTGCGCAGCCGCGAGGAATGCCAGTTCCAGTACCGCGAAAGCATTTTCAAGCGGCGCAAGGACTGGATCATCCTGGATGCGGAGTTCGCCATGCGACCCGGCGACCGGGAGAGCCTGCGCACGATTGCCGACGACATCCTGACCGTCCGCAATGAGAAGTTCCCACCCACGATGCGCTGCGCCGGCAGCATCTTCAAGAACCTGTACCTGAAGGATCTACCGCCCGACGTGGCCACGCAGGTGCCATCGAAGGTGGTGCGCGAGGGCAAAATTCCGGCGGCGTGGTTCCTGGAACAGGTAGGGGCGAAGGACCGCTGGGAGGGGCGCATCCACGTGGCGGCATACCATGCCAACCTGATCTACAACGCCGGCGGGGCCACGGCCGCCGAGCTGTGCCGCATGATCAACAACCTGAAGCGCGCGGTGCGGGAGCGCTTCGGCATTCTGTTGGAAGAAGAGGTGCAATACGTGGGCTTCGCGCCAAGCGAAGAGGAAACGACAGCCGCATCGCACTTTGCGTGAGAACTTTTGCGGGCTCGGCGGACTATATACCCAGAGCGGGTGTATTCGACGGGCATGTTCACGCGCATCGCAATCCCGGTGCTGTTGGTAGTGGGGCTCCTGGCAGGTCAGGACGGCCCCAGGGCGCGGCAGCGTGCGTACCAGGCAATGCAGCAGGGCGAGGTGGGTGTGGCGGTGGACGCCTTTCGCGAGGCGACAGTGGCCACGCCCTTGGATGCCGCGCTGCGCAAGGACTTTGCCTACGCCCTGTTGAAGGTGGGCGACAGCACGGCGGCTCGTGACCAGTTTGCTGAGGCCGCTCGCCTGAATTCCAAGGATTCGCACGCCGCGCTGGAGTATGCCTTCCTGTGCCATGAGACGGGGAAGCAGCCGGAGGCGTGGGCGCTGTTTCGCAAGTTGCGCAATGCGCCTGACCCCGAACATCGGGCGACCGCGCGAGCAACCTTTGACCGTCTGGACGCCGAACTGCGAACCACCATCGCACGCCTGCAGGAGGCGCTGGCGCGGAACCCCAGCGACGATAGCGGCCATGTGGAACTGGCGCGCACGTACACGGTGCGGAACGAGTTCGCCAAGGCGGCGGCGCACTTTGAGGCGGCATTCCGCTTGAAGCCGGGCATCCCGTCGCTGCTGCTGGATCTGCAGGGCGCGGCCTTGACGGCGGGCGATCTCGAGAAGGCGCGGGCAGCTGCGCTGGCGGCGTCACGCTCCGCTTCGGCCTATGTGGCGGAGCAGGCGCGAGCCTTGTTGCCCGCACGCTATCCCTATTTGTACGAGTTTCAGAATGCCCTGGCGCTGGACGCGGGAAACACCACGCTGCGCCGCGAGATGGGCTTCTTTCTGCTGTCGTTGAACCGGCGCGAGGAGGCATCAGCAGCCTTCCAGCAGGTGATCGCCGATGCGCCGCGAGATCCGCTGGCGAATGCACAGTTCGGCTTCCTGCTGTGGGAGGACGGCAAGCGCGCGGAGGCGCTGCCGCGTCTGCGGGTGGCCCAAGCGGAGGGGGACGCCACACTGCGGAGCCGCGTGGATGGATTGCTGGCAGAGGGCGCTCCGGCGGGCGCGGGGAACGAATTTCCGGCGCGGGAAGAGATGCCCGCCAAGGCCGTGGCGCCAGGGGGAACCATGCCTGCGGATACGCCCGTTCCATCTGTGGAAACGCCCGTTCAGCCTGCGGATACCCCAGCGTCGCCGACGTCCAGGA
>JALOKO010000281.1 GCA_025456495.1 Bryobacterales bacterium
TCCGCCGGCAATTCCACCGGCGACATCCGATTCGCTACCGGGCGCACCGCGCGCAGGATATTCCGCTGCAAGGGGAAGATGTGCTTCATGTACCACTCCAGCGTCGTGGGCATGCTCACAAAGCGCAGGCTTTCCGCGGTGGGGGCGCAATCCAGCACGATCACGTCATAGCGCTGCTCCCGGCGGAACTGGTTCACGTACATCAACGCGCTCAGCTCTTCCATCCCTGGGAAGATCGCCATTTCCTCGGCTTCCACGTTGCCAATGCCGCTGGTGCGCAGGATACCAATCACATAGGCGGAAATCTCGCGCCAATGCCGCTTGATCTCCTTCTGGATATTCACCTCCAGCAGTTCCAGCCGCTCCGTCACAGGCAGCGGGTCAGAGGTGTCAGCGTGAAACAAACCGGTCTTGAGGTCAAAGGAATCGGCGAGGGAGTGGGCCGGGTCGACGCTCATGATCAGCGTCCGATAGCCAAGTTCCGCCAGCTTCAGGCCGGTGGCTGAGGCAACACTGGTCTTGCCAACCCCACCTTTGCCGCTATAGAGGAGAATGCGCATAGCTATCCTAACGGATGCGCGCAATGACGCTGCGATAGGGAAACTTGGGCTCTTGCGCGGCCAACCGCTACTTCAGCGGCGCAGGGTTCTGCACCCCATCCACTAACTTGCGGAACTTCACCTGCTGGGTTTCGTCCAGGATTTCCAGAATCTTCTCCTGCCCGGACGCCTTCACTTCATCCAGTTGGTCCTGCAAGGCGTGATAATACTGGAAATAGTCGTCCAGCACCTTCGACAGCCGCTCGCGCTGCGATTCGTTTAGGTCCAGTTCCCGGGAAAGGTTGCTCAGGGTCAGGTTGCGCGACAACTCCTGCTGGCTGCTGGCCGGGCTGTAGACCGCCGGGTCCGTCGTAAGCGTGATCCCAATCGCACCCACCAGCGCGCCGCAAAGGAAAATCAGCGAAAACGTCAGCAACACCCGCGGGTTGCTCCAGGAGTAGTGCTGCGCGGCCATTATTCTTCTCCCCGGTAGGAGGCCAGTGTGGCCAGCATATTCTGCCGATCCTGCTGCGGGTCAAGGCCCAGGTTCTCCGGGTGCTCCACCCTGATCAGCGTCTGCTGTGTGTGCTGGGTTAAAGTGGCCTGCTCCGCTGAGCGCGCAAACAGGAAGCCCGCCAGCATGGCCATCAACACCACCGATGCGAAGGTTAACTGCTTGGCCAGCGCCGGGGACACGAAAAGGTCCCAGATGCTAGCTGGTTTTTCCGCCTCAATGCGCGCCATCACGCGGGCCGTGAAGCTGGCATCGAGAGTGATGCGTTCCGTACAGCGCAATTCGCGCAGCAGGTCTGCATGCTCACACATCCGCTCAACGTCGCGTTGCGACATCCCACGCTCCATTCCCTCGCGAACCAACTGTCCATGGCGACCATCCGACGCAGCGGATTGAGCGCCAAACTGATACTGCCCGTCTCTCATGCCCACACACCCTCAAGCAACAAATTACCCCAATCGCGGTTTCTGCGGCGCGGTCACCGCAGCTTGCGGGTCTTGTCGCCCGCATTCATTCAGGGAATCCCTTCCCTGTTCGGCCCCGGGGCGCCTCCCCGGCCGCCCGGGGAGACTATTCTCCCTTCGCAAACGAGGGCATCACGCCCCAACGCTCCGCCACCTTCACAAGCTTCTGGCGGGCTCGGAACAACTTCACCTTAATCGTATTCTCGTTGATGCCGGTCATTTGCGCCAGTTCCTCCACGGAATGGCCTTCCACTTCCTTCATCAACAGCAAACTGCGCTCTTCCGATGACAACTTAGACAGCAGCTTGCTAATGTAATCACGCCGCGCGAGCGTCGTGTCCACCGGCGCCACCATGTCGCGCGCCGCTTCCGAATTCTCCATCCGCAGCGCCTCATCTTCCGAAAAGTCGCTTTCGTACACCAGCTTGCGCACCTTCTTCTTGCGCAAGTAGTCGTAGCACTCGTTCACCGTGATCTTGTACACCCAGGTCAGCAGCGAACTGCGAAAATCAAAGTTCTTCAGCGAGAAGTACACCTTCGAGAAGACCTGCTGGGCGATGTCCTCGGCATCGTTGTGATTGCGAAGGATGCCGTAGATAATCGAAAACACCTTGGACTGGTAGCGTTCCACAATCTGGCGGAACGCCATGTCGTCGCCGGCCTGCGCCCTTCGGACCAGGGCCGCTTCTTCGCTTTGCTGATAGTCCACGCGCGCCTTCGTCTTCACCGTCGCCCCAGGAGCGGCGCTGAATCCGGCAGCTTCGTGCACGGGAACGGAGATTGCGCTGGTGATTGTGCTCATGCCCCAACGGACGCGCCTGCCTCACCGTGGGTTTCAATCCGTACTGGAAAGTTTCCCCACCATGAGGACGGCGAAACCAGGCGAAACTGGCAACACCAACTGGCGACTCCGCCCTGCAGCCACCGACCACCGCCACGCAAGAGCTTGCGACCCCTGCCCGAACTCTGCCGGGAACCCGAATCTCTACCCTTGCGAGAATATCAGAAGCACCCCCCCGGACGGCGCATCAGCCCTGACACAGCAGCCCTGACACAGGAACGCTGTGCAGGAGATCCCCCGCCCCCTAGCGCCCCGCCCACTCGCTGCTTCGGCGCGCACCTCCTGCTTCCGCTATCCTAAAGGCAGGTTGCCCTGGTTCTCTGGTCGCGTGCTGGCGCTCCCCCTGTCGCGTGCATCTTCATCCGCTTCTGGAATCCGTGTGACCCGCGCTGGGGCCGCCCCTGCGGTATCCCATTTGCACACAACGCCAAAACGCAACCGGATCCACGCGCATCTACCCATCGGAAGGGTGATCCCGTCGCCCCTTGGCTGAGAATCCGGAACGTCACATGCAAGGAACTGCGCCCATGAAGATCGTCGGTCGTCCACTGCTCCTGCTGCCCTTGGCGGCCCTCATCCTGCATTTCTCCGCCATGCTGGATCTGCCCCTTAGCCCGCGCGCCTTCGCCCAGCAAGCCGAGGCCCCCCGCAAAGTCACCTGGAGCATGTTGCGCAAATTCAACTACCGCACCGGCGACATCACCGAAGACCTCAAGTCCCTCGACAAGAAGCTCGTCCGCGTACCCGGCTTCATCGTCCCCCTCGAGGATTCCGCCACCGAAGCCACCGAGTTCCTCCTCGTCCCCTACCAGGGAGCCTGCATCCACGTACCCCCGCCGCCCCCCAACCAAATCGTCCACGTCCTCATGGCCAAGGGCAAGAAGATCAAGTTCACCATGTGGGATCCCTATTGGATTGAAGGCCGCCTCCGCATCGAAACCGTCGAAAGCCCCTACGGTGAAGTCTCCTTCAGCCTCGAAGGCGTCCGCCAGGAAGACTACGTGGATTAGCCCCAGCTCCATCGCCCCCTATGTCCACCGCAGTCTCCACTGAAGCGCAAACTCCTTCGGCCGGCAGCCCCGCCATTGCCGTGCGCGACCTGCGTTTCCGCTACCCTGGCGGCGCCGACGTGCTGCACATCCCCGAATTTCATTTGCAACGCGGCCAGCACGCCTTCCTCTACGGCCCCAGCGGATCCGGCAAAACCACCCTTCTCGGCCTCGTCGCCGGTGTCCTCGAAGTGCAGCAGGGCTCCCTGCACGTACTGGGCGCTGACCTCGGCGCCCTCAACGCCGCCCGCCGCGACGCCTTCCGCGCCAGCAACCTCGGCTATATCTTCCAGATGTTCAACCTCATCGCCTATCTCAGCGTCGAAGAAAACATCATGCTGCCTTGCCAGGTCAGCCCCGAACGCCGCCGGCGGTTGAACGGCGCTGACCTCCGCGAGGAGGCCCGCCGCCTCGCCCGCCACCTCGGCCTCGGCGACTACCTGCATCGCAACGTCCTCCAACTCAGCGTCGGCCAGCAGCAGCGCGTTGCCGCCGCACGCGCCATGATCGGCGCCCCGTCCCTCCTCATTGCCGACGAGCCCACCTCCGCCCTCGACTACGACCACCGCGGCCGTTTCCTTGACCTGCTCTTCGAACGCTGCGACGCCACCGGAGCCACCCTCCTCTTCGTCAGTCACGATCAGACTCTCATGGGCCGCTTCCAAACACAGGTGGCCCTCAGCGACATCAACCGCGCCGCACCCCAGCCGACACAACCCCCATCCGCGCCCAACGGACAGGCTGGCTAAGGAACCGCCATGCTCATCCAACTCGCCTGGAACTCCCTGCTCAATCGCAAGCTCACCACGCTGCTCACCCTTGGCTCCATCGCCTGCAGCGTCGGCCTGCTCCTGGCCGTGGAGCAGGTCCGCACCGGCGCCCGCGACGCCTTCTCCAACACCATCAGCGGCACTGACCTCATCGTCGGCGCCCGCAGCGGCGGCATCAATCTCCTCCTTTACACCGTCTTTCGCATCGGCAACGCCACCAACAACGTCAGCTACCAGGCCTACCAGCACTTCGCCAATCACAAGGCCGTCGCCTGGACCATCCCGTATTCCCTCGGCGACAGCCACAAAGGCTACCGCGTCGTCGGCACCACAGATGCCTTCTACCAGCACTACCGCTACTACGGCGACCGTCAGGTCACCTTCACCCAGGGCCAGCAACCGCAAGGCATCTTTGAGGTGGCCTTAGGCAGCGATGTCGCCAAGGCCCTTGGCTACGAACTCGGCCGCAAGATCACCCTCAGCCACGGCATGCGTGAAGCCGTCGGCGACGCCGCGGGCCACGACGACAAGCCCTTCACCGTCACCGGCATCCTCGCCAAAACCGGCACGCCCATTGACCGTTCCCTCTACATCACCCTCTACGGCATGGAGGCCCTACACATTGACTGGCAGGACGGCGCACCCCCCATGCTCGGCGAAGAAATTCCCGTCGACGACATCCGCGCCGAAACCCTCCAGATCAAGAGCGTCACCTCCTTCCTGCTCCGCACCCATCGCCGCGTCGACAGCCTCCGCCTCCAGCGCGAAGTGAACGACTATCGCGGCGAACCCCTCATGGCCATCCTCCCCGGAGTCACCCTCGCCGAACTCTGGAGCGTCGTCGGCTACGCCGAAGACGCCTTGCGCGTCGTCAGCGTCATCGTCGTCATCGTCGGCTTTCTGGGTATGCTGGTCGCGGTCTACACCACCCTCGAAGAGCGTCGCCGCGAAATGGCCATCCTCCGCGCGGTAGGCCTGGGCCAGGGGAAAATCAGCTCCCTCCTCATCATGGAATCCGGCCTGCTCACCATCGCCGGCAGCCTTCTAGGCATCGCCCTCCTCTACGCGGTCTCCATCACCGCCCAACCCATCGTCGAGCAGCATTTCGGCATCTACATCCCCATCCGCCCCCTAGGCCAAACCGAGTTCACCTACCTAGGCGTTCTCTGGCTAGCGGGCCTCCTCATCGGCGCCATCCCCGCCTGGAAAGCCTACCGCAACTCCCTCTCCGACGGCCTCAGCATCCGCATCTAGCAACCATCCCCCAGACCAGGCCCATCGTCCCCAAAGCAAACCCGCCCGCCAGACCTCGCTCCAGCCAACGCGGACCAAGGCCAACGCGGACCAAGGCCAAAGCGGACCGCAGAAAGCGGGCAACGGAATCGGGCAACGGAGCCCCAACCCCGTCCAACCTGCGGTATACTAAAAGCCTACGGGCGCGTAGCTCAATTGGCAGAGCAACTGACTCTTAATCAGTAGGTTGAAGGTTCGATTCCTTCCGCGCTCACCACCCAAAATCCAAAT
>JALOKO010000282.1 GCA_025456495.1 Bryobacterales bacterium
GAGCTTGCTGCCGGTGTAGCTGAAGAGGGTAGACAGGCCCGCGGCAAAGCGCTTTTCAATGATGGCCTGGAAGCTGTGGAACGAGCTGCTGGCGTTGGGAGCGGCAAAGGTCTGCACGGTCTGGTAATCCGGGAAGGGCCGCAAGAGTTGCTGGCGCTGAACGCGCGCCCCGCTGAGAGGGCCTGAGGCGATCTGGCCACGGAAGGGGTTGTCCACCTGTGACTGCAGGGCGAGACCCTGCGACCAGAACGCGGGATCCAACTGGTTGAGATCGTAGTTACCGCCAAACAGATGGGTGCCTTTGCTTCCCGCATAGACAGCGCTGGCCACCCATCCACCCCACAGCGATTGCTGGATGGTGAAGTTCCAGTGCTGGACGTCCGGAGTGGGGGCAACGCGGTCCTGATACCGCACCGTAAAGCCACGGAAGGCGCCAGGTCCGCCGGCTGCGCCTAATGGTTGCAGCAGCGAGGTGGGGCCTTCGCTGAAGCGGAACGCGGAGATGATCCCGGGCGCGCTGGAGGCAAATGGCGTATCGACGGAGAACCCGAAGGCATTGGTGTTGTCGCCCTGGGTGTGGCCGATCTCAGAGATTGTGAAGATGCGACCGTAGCCCGCGCGGATGGCGGTTGTTCCCTTGCCGCCCGGATTCCACGCAAAGCCAATGCGGGGCGCGAAGTTATTCTTGTCGAGGTTCACGAAGGTGCGCGGCTCACCACCGACACCCTTGTAGGTCATCACGCCCAACCCGCCGGTCTCGGGATTGGTGAGGAACGGGTCGAAGTTAGAGTGCCGGTCGTGGATTTCAGTGGGACCAAAAGAGATGTCGTAGCGCAGGCCGACATTGATGGTGAAGTTCCGGGCGACGCGCCAGTCGTCCTGAATGTAGGTGCCCAGCGGAAGCGAGCGGAATTGGAAAAAGGGCCGGAAGCCGGCGGTACCGCCGACAACCTCGCCCAGCAGGAAGGTTGCAAGGCCAAAGCCATTGCCGGCCGGCGAGACCGGATTGTTGGTCAACGTGCCATTGAAGGTGAAGCTGCCGGAGGGCTGAGACCGGTTGATGAAACTCAGACGACTCCAACGCAGATCAAAGCCCGACTTGATGGAGTGGTTGCCACGGATGAAGGTGAAGCTATCCACAAGCTGCACGTAGTTCTGCGCGCGCACCCCGGCGGAAAACCCGGCACTGCCAATTTGCAGCAGGCCAGCGATGGAGACGGGCGGGAACTGGTCCTGGGGAATGATGCTGGGATAGCCCAGTTGCTGCGGCCAGTTCTGGTCGAAACTGGGGTGTTCAAAGGGCAGCCACTGACGGGCCACGGCGATGCGGAAATCGTTCAGCGTGTTGGGTGTAATGACCTTGGTATAGCCCACAACGGCGGAGTGGTTGTCGCGCTGGTCGTTGCGCGCGTTGGGGTCAGCCGGACCCAATCCCCAGCCTCGGTCTTCGCGGGTGTTGCGCGTGACCGAATAGCGGAAGAAGATCTGGTCGTTCTCTGAAATGCGGTGGTCCACACGGATGTTGGTCACCCCTTGGTCAGAACTGGAGGGAACCAGCGCCACGAAGTTGTTGGCGAAGGTGAACTGGTCAGTAGGAGTGGCGTTGGGCAGCGGCATGAACTGGAGCACGCGGACCGCCAACGGATCAAAGCGCGCATTGGGGATGCGGTTGTTGGGGAACAGCGTGCGGGCGAAGCCACCCGTCGCCAGCGGCGTGGTGGTGGCGGGATCGTAGATGGGAATCAGGCGGCCCAGGCTGTCACGCGTGTTGCTGAAGTCACCGGCGCGCTGCTCAGGCACGGCCACGCTGCCAAAGCGGGGATTGCCGGTAGAACGCCAGCGCCACTGTTCGTATCCTGCAAACCAGAATGTACGGTTGCGGCCATCATAGAACTTGGGGATAAACAGAGGTCCGCCGACGGTGCCGCCAAACTGGTTGTAGCGCAGCACTTGCTTGATGCGACCGGCCGCGTTGGGCTGGGTGGCGAAGGCATTGCGGGCGTCCAGGGCATCGTTGCGGAAGAACTCGTACAGCGAACCCTTCAGGTCGTTCGTCCCGCTCTTGGTGACCACGTTGATCACGCCGCCACTGGTCTGGCCGTACTCAGCCTTCAACGCGTTCGTTTCCACCTTGAACTCCTCGACGGCGTCCGCCATCGGAACCACGGCGATTTCGTTGTGTACCGGAACGCTGTTGACGGCGCCGTCCAGGAAAAACTGATTGCCGTAGGCGGGTCCGCCGTTGATGCGGATCTGTGAGAAGTTCTGGTTGCTGATTTCCGCGAAGCCGTCGGTGCTGTCGAAGCGGGGCTGGACGCCGGCCACCACCTTCACCAGATTGAAGACGTGACGGCCGTTCAAGGGCAGTTCCGCAATGCGCTTGCTTTCCACCACCGTACCCAGGCTGGAGTCTTCCGTCTGAACACGGGCGATTTCTGCCCGGACTTCCACCAGTTCGGTAACCTGCCCCAGCTCCATGGCAATATCCAGGCGAAGCCGTTGAGCCACTTCCAGCCGGATGCCCGTGCGCCTGAAGGCCTTAAAGCCCTGCACCGAGGCGTTCACCTCGTATTCACCGATGGGCAGCGCCACCAGGGTGAAACCGCCATCCTGACCGGTGGTCGCGCGGTAAGGCAGATTGGTTCCGGTGTTGCGGGCAATCACCTCAACACCGGGGATGGAACTACCCTGCGAGTCAGTCACCGTTCCGATGATGCTGCCCTGCGGAGATTGAGCAGCAGCCAGACATACCAGCGCCAGCATAGCCAGGGTGCTGAGCGCGAAACGAAGCCAATGGAAGTGCGGATTGAACATGCGAGACCCCATTCCTTGAATCCTTGCGAAGCGAAACTAGAAGACGTTACCCAGATTTCCCAGCGCGATTCGCTGGAAAATCTTTGCTTATGAGAAGTATTAAGGTAGAATTCCGACAAAGGGCAGTTAGGCGGGGTCACTTAACGGTTAACTGCTTAGATTTTTCAATAGGATAACGCGCTATGGCGATCACACCGGACCAGCAGCAGGTGGGAGAAAATGACGTTCGGGTAAGGGCGCACCTGGCCGAGGTGAGCCGCAGCGACGAGTTTTCGCATGCACCTCAGTTGCGGAGCTTCTTGGAATTTCTGGTAACCGAAACATTGGCCGGCAGGGCGGATGAGCTGAAGGAAGCGAATCTGGGACGGGATGTGTTCCGACGCGGTCCCGGTTACGATCCGCGATCCGACGCGATTGTGCGCGTCCAGGCGTCGATTCTGCGGAAGAGGTTGGCCGCCTATTACGAGGGCGCGGGGCAGCAATCTGCATTGCGGATTGAACTTCCCAAGGGAGCATACGTGCCCTCCTTCCAATGGACGAGGCCCGGTCTCAACCCGGCAGGGCCTTCGGAACAAACGTCGTCGACCCACGGAGGCAAACCGGCCACCAGCCAGCGAGGAACGATGGAGCAGACGACAGACCAGCAGTCAGCCAGCGGACCGACAACAGGCAATCCAACGAAGGGCTTCGGGCAGGAGGCCAACCCTTGGAAACGACAAAGTCGGCGATGGTTCCTGGGGGCGGGTGCCTCTTTTGCGGCTGGGGTGGGCGCCACCCTGGGTGGCCTGGAGATCTGGGATCGGGTGGCCCGACCACAGCGCCCGGTGTTGGCCAAAACAGCGCCCGGTTTCGATGCGCGACGGGAAAGCCCGCGCATTTGGGGGCAATTGCTGCAGCCCGGGCTGCCGGTGCAGTTGGCGTTTGGCTGTCCGCAGTTCTTCAACGGGTCTGGGTTATACATCCGGGACGTGATGGTGAACGACACCAGTGGTGACTCCGCGCAGCGGGTGCAGGAACTCAGCCAGATGTTGAAGAGTTATCTGACTCCGGTGCCCAACACCTATACCGGGGTGGGGGAGATGCGGGGCATTCATCACATCACACGCTTTTTGGCCTATGAAGGGGTGGATGCGGCCTTTGAGAATGTGCAACTGCTGACACCGGAGGCGATTGCCGGCAAGACGCTGATTCTGGTAGCCTCGCATCGATTCCGGACCCTGCTGGACCTGATTGAACTGCCCCGCGCGATTCGATCGAGCTTTCAGGAGGGCGGCGGTTTTGTGATGGAGAATGGCGATGGCGCCCAGCCGCGGACCTATACCACCAGAGGCTCCGGGGGAGCGTCCGAGAGCTATGGTCTTGTCTCGTTCTGGACCCAGCCTTCCACCGGTGGGAAGATCCTTCTGCTGAGTGGGATTGACTCGTGGGCCACCTACGGCGCAGCCATGTACATCACCAGTCAACCGCACCTGAAGGAGTTGGAGAGCAAACTGGAGAATTCGTTTCCACAGTCGCAAGCAGGGGTTCAGGTGCTGCTTCATCTGGAGGGACACAACAACATGCTCACCCATGTGCGCTACGAAACGCACCGCTTGCTGTAGATTGCGGAAGATTGCTGGAAATTGCGGTAGAGCGGGGCACGGTTACCCTTGTGGTGAATTGGGGTGTGGAGAGTCACTGCGGCAACGGTTCGGCCAGGGTTCCTGGACAGGGAAACGCACCAAGATGAAGCAGCGACGGCAACCCGGGTAGGAGTGAGGGCAGGCAAACGATTCACGGAACATTCACGAAAATGTAACGGAATATTTACGCTTACGCAGGGCGAGAAAACAGGAAGGGGTTTGGTGGACGGCATGGGATTCGAACCCACGACCCCCGCATTGCGAACGCGGTGCTCTCCCAACTGAGCTAGCCGCCCACACCTTTTCAGAATAACACGGCGCGCAGTGGGACACCGTTTTTGGGGACGGCCACGGGCCACGACGAGGCAGGGGAAGACATCGCGCTGTCGGCATGCACTCCAACCGCTGACCAGCGGCGACACTCGCGGTCAATGCGCGTTTTCGGCGTGGGGGGAGTCTGGCTGCGCCGAGTTCCTGCGTTCCGCCCAATAGCGCCGCATGCGTTCGGACACCCGCTTGCGCTCCTCCGCACCCATTGACTTGCGGCCGCGACGACCGATGGTTGACTTCGCGCTGCCCTCGTCCTGTTCGCGTTGGAGCGTTTCCAGTACCTGAATCATTTCATCAATTCGCTTGCGCTCGGCCACCAGGTGAGCCAAGACCTCATAGAAGTCCATTTCTACTACCCGTCCCAATGATTGTGCAACGGACGCTCGACGATTATCCGACGTCCGCACGCATCTAGAAGCTTATTGAAGAAACGGTCGGGATTGCGAACCGCGTGGATTCGCAGTTCGGGGAATCAACCGCAGTCGTTCCCCGATGGTATGCCATCCCCGGTTCTTTCAAAAAGCAATTGGTGTCGCTTAACACCGCTACTGTATCAGAAATGGCCAGGTCCATTGCCACCGGTAGCCGTAGGAGAAGATGGCGATGGCAAGAATTCCAGCGGCAATCCCGAAGAGTCCGGCAATGGTCCAATAGAGGACTTTCCAGGGGAAACGGCGGCCTTCCTGATGAATCACCAGGACGTAGCTGAACAAGACTCCAACGAAAAACAGGACGATCATGGGGACCGAGAAGATCATCAGGTTGAAGACGTCCGGGGTGGGGGTGATGACGGCCGCCAGGCAGACGATGCCCAGGATGGCATACCGAGAATTCCGCACCAGGAAGCCTGGATTGACGATGCGTAGCAGGGTAAGGAAGAAAATCAGAACGGGAAGCTCAAACACGACTGCAATGGCAAGCAC
>JALOKO010000011.1 GCA_025456495.1 Bryobacterales bacterium
TTCATCCCAAAGAACCCGGCCAGGCCCGAAAAGAACCCGCCTGTCAGGAACGCAAAGGGTACCCATTCGTTCTGCACATTCAGCACATACGACATCACCGCCAGCAGTAGGGTGAGCGCCACAAAGAAAATGCCTACCACCTTGTACTGCTGCCTGAGGTAGGCCATCGCTCCCGTCCGCACGTAAGAGGCGATTTGCGCCATGCGCGCTGTCCCCTCTGACTGCTTCATCATTTGGGTATAAAAGATCCACGCGAACACGAGCGCTATCACACTGCCCAACGGGGCCAGAAAAAAGATTGGATTCGTCATGGAAAGGCCTTCACTTCTCCTTCGTCGAACTTCAAAGGGCTTGCGCGCGGGAATCGTTCCGCCCGCAACGGGATAAGCATACAGGGTATCAAGATCCGGTTGTCTTGCGGTAGCCGGATGGATACTCTGACACCGTATCAGTTCGAAGTACACATCATAGTAAAGAATGGCATTAAAAGACAAGGGGGTCTGATTGGGCGGATCAAAAAAACGAATCGGGCGGGGCAGGATCGTTCGCCTGCAACCGGACTCTTCGCGGGGGCGTTGCGCACGGATGGCTGGCGCGTGGTGGGGGAATCACCACGAAGGCTATCGGGAGAGTTGCGACCAGGTATCGCCGGATGAAGGGGGCGCCACCCCATGGGTCTGATTGGGCTCAGAAGCACGCGGCTCCGGGAGAGGTTCGGCTGGATAGCGCAAGCTGCAGGCCAGGCAGAGGACGCCGAAGAAGGCGCATAGGAAGGGCAGCGCCACACTGATGCCCGAGGTGGCGCTGCGCAGGCGCATGGCGCCGGGCTGGTCAGGGTCTGGGTAGATTTCCGCCTCTCCGGCTTGCAGCAGGCGATCGCGCAACATTGCCGCAGCCCAGGAGCTGCCCAGGAAGGGAGCTGTTTCCACCTGGAAGTTCTGCGATTTGGCGGGGGAGTGGAGAATCAGCGCCACCCGGAAACCCCAGGGATTGCCCAGGATCGCTGAGTCCCGGGCATCGCCGCCAACCACTTCCGCGCTCACCACGCGAACACGCAAGACTTCGTCCGGGCTATTGGCCGTTGCCACGCTCTCCATCAGCGCCAGGTAGCCAAGGAGGCCGGAAAGCGCAAATAGACACACCGCCGCCATGCTCCACAGCGTGGGCAACAGGAGACGCCAGCGACTTGAGCGCGGTCTGCTCATGCGGGTAAACCACCGGATGGGGCAGGGGAGCCTGCATATTCGGTGCTTCAAGAATATCCGCTAAATTCTACAAATTGATGACATTAATAGAGTTTTGCACAGGGCTGTCCACAGAATATCCACGCCAGCCGCCAGGCCATCCTCTACATCATGCTGCAGCGCGCACAATGCGCCGCCTTCGGCGTGTCCTTGTCTGGTTGGCAGGTGCGCCCGATTCCTGCCGACAGGTTCCTGTCGGACATACTAGGAAGCATGCGTTCCCTGCTTGGCAGCATCGTACTTCCTGCGTTCCGACGGCCCTTCCGAGGATGGCGCGAGCTGCTCACGCTAGCGTCCTTTGCGCTGCTTTGCCCTGCGCCGGGCCTGGCAGCGGGCGCCGGGGCAGATCTGCTGCCGCAGCCCCGCATGTGGACACAGGAACCGGGATTTCTGCGTATCCACAATGGATTCCGCACCTTTCACCGTGGCCCCGCAGACCCGTTCGTGGATCAGCTACTGGAACGCTTCACCAACCAGCTTGCGCATCGCACCGGCATACGCTTCCCGGCGCCCCGCGCAACCGAGGACTACACCGCGCTGCTGCGGGTGGAAACACGCAGCGCCACGCCGGACTATCCCCACTATGGCGTCGACGAGGCCTATCAGCTTGAGGTATCCGCCGGACACATCACCCTGCGCGCCACGCACGGTTACGGGCTGCGCCACGGTTTGCAGACGCTGCTACAGTTGCTGGAAACCCGTACCGAGGGGCAGGGCTTCGCGGCTATCCGCATCGACGATGCCCCCCGCTTCGGCTGGCGTGGACTGCAGATCGATCCGGTACGGCATTTCCTTCCCATCCCTCTGGTAAAACGCCAACTGGACGCGATGGAGGCCATGAAGTTGAACGTGCTGCACATCCTGTTCAGCAACGACCAGGCCTTTCGAATGGAAAGCAAGCGCTACCCGAAACTCCACCAAATGGGAGCCGAGGGCCAGTATTACACCCAGCAGGAAATGCGCGACCTGGTGGAATACGCGCGCCTGCGAGGGATCCGGGTGATTCCCGATTTCGGCGTTCCCACGCACATCGCCTCCTGGCTGGTGGGATATCCCGAACTGGGGGCGCGCCCCGGACCCTACTCGCTCATTCGCAGCTTCGGAATCTTCCATCCCACCTTCGACCCGACTCGCGAGGAGACCTACCAGTTCCTTGGGAACCTGTTTGCCGAGATGGCGACGCTCTTCCCTGACCAGTACATTCACATCGGCGGCGACGAACTTACGGGTAAGCCATGGCGGGAGAATCCTGACATTCAGGCATTCATGCGCACGCGGGGGATGGCGGAGGTGCAGGACCTGCAGGTGTATTTCACGCGGCGGGTGCTATCGCTGGTGGAGGCGCAGGGAAAGCGCGCCATCGGCTGGGACGAGATCCTGCATCCTGAGCTGCCGCCCACCATCCTCGTGCAATCGTGGCAGGGGCAGAAGGCGTTGGCGGCTTCGGTGCGGCGCGGCAATGCAGGCATTCTATCGGCCGGGTATTACCTGGACCTGATGCTGCCGGCCGAAGAACATTACGGGGTGGATCCGCTGGGCGGCGCGGGCGCTGACCTGAACGCGCAGGAGGCGGCTCGCGTCTACGGGGGCGAGGCCTGTTCCTGGGCCGAGTTCATCACCGCCGAGAACCTGGAGCTGAAATTGTGGCCACGGCTAGCGGCCATCGCTGAGCGGCTTTGGAGTCCCGCGGATGTGACCAGCGTGGACGCCCTGTACCGGCGTCTGCCGAAGGTGCTGGATGAACTGGAATGGCTGGACGTGAGTCCCCGGCAGGTGCAGCGGCGCATGCTGCGACGGGCGCTGCCTGCCGGTACATCCATGGAGGCGATGCTTGCCTGGTTGACGGTGTTTGAACCCGTGAAGCGCTACTTGCGTGCCGACAGTGGGGAATACACCGTGTTCCGTCCCCTCAACCGGTTCGTGGACCTGCTTTGGCCGGAGAGCCTGGAGGCGCGACGATTCCGCTTGCGGGTGGAAGCATGGATGCGGAGCCCGCAGCCCAGCCCCGCGCTCAGCAGTGAGGTTCGGAACGCCCTGCTGGTTTGGCGCGCCCATCACGCGGGCGCCGTGGCCGCCTTGCAATCCTCCTCGCTGCTGGCCGATGGGGTGGACGTGGCCATCGAAGCCGACGAAACGGCGGCTCTGGGCCTGGAGGCTCTGGGTTGGATGGAGGCTGGCCGCATCCCTCCCAGCGCGTGGGTGGACGCCGCGCGCGCACGGCTGGACCGCTGGCGCTCCCAGCGTCGCGAAGTGCTGAACCTGCTGGTGGAACCGGTGACCTTGCTGGTTGAGACCGCCGCCTCCCCCGGCACGCACAGCGCCCCCCGCGTCGACGCACGTTGAGTGTGCGAAGGGCTGGCCCCCTCCCTCAAGGGGGAACCTGGTCCAGGATTTCGTCGCTGCCCCTATCGTTTTCCGTTTTGCCGCCGATAGCTCTCCATAAGCGGGAACAGGAATCCCGCATGCGGCGACGCGGAGGTGGCGACAGTCGGCTTCCCGGACTTCGTCCGCTTAGGCCTCCGCCAAGCCGGAAACGGCCCGGAACCAGCATGGCCGGGAACCGACATGGCCGGGAACCAAACGCGGAGCCGCTGTCGAGTTCCGCCAGGAGGTACAACATGGCGCACTCATACTCGGTTGCGGGGGACCTGGCCAACCAGCCCCGGACCAGCGCGGATCCGGAATTGCCAGCCGATGTGGTGGAACTCATCCACTTTCTGCGGGATGCCAGTTCCCTGGGTACGCAGGTAGCCTTTTGGCGTAGCAAGGCAAAGATCGACCTGTTACAGTCAGCCTCGTTCACCCTACGCGCGGCATCCCTGACTGCACAGGCCGACATCAAGAACGCGTATGTCGCCAAGGCGCGACTGGACGCATATGGCGAACTCTATTCGCACCTGGACCGGATTGTGGAAGCGGTGCCCTTCCACGCGAAAGTCGGCCTGCTAAGGCGCAACCTGATTGGGGTCTTCCAACTGTTGTTCATCCTGCGGCACCTCAGCCAGTGCATTCTGTGCCGCCTGAAATTGCAACTGGGCTCGGCTGTGCCCACGATTCCGGCGGGAAGCCTGCTGAGCCAGGAATGCAAGCGTGAGCATCGCGACTCGTTGCGCGCCGCGGCCAGGGGATGGGAGCAAGAGAGTTGGAACGTCTATGACTACCTTTGACCGTGGCGATACCGTCCTGGTGAGCTTCCCGACAGAAGATGGCGTCGGCATGCATCAGCGCCCCGCGATGGTGCTGCATCAGGTGTCCAACGCTGACCCGGCGGTATCGGTGGTGCCCATCACGCCGGATCCCATTCACTTGAGTCCCTCCATTCTGGTCCAGGAGGGATCATTTGAGGCGGCGCGGCTGGGCCTGGTGACCTCAGGCTATTTGAACGCGTGCGGCGAGGTGTCGGTGGACCGGCAGTTCATTGGCCGCAAGATCGGCCGATGCCCGTGGCGATTGATGCACGAGTTTCTGGTCCTGCAGCGACGGCCCACTCGAGATTGGAGCGGGGGCGGCGCGGATCGCTTCGTTTCCCAGTAGGCGGATGGCCCTGGCGGAAGCCCCGCCCTGCGTCATCCAATTGCCGTTGGCATGGAGGACGGCAGATTTTCGCCATCTTGCGCTTCGCCACGACGGTTGACCTTGTCCCCAGGCCAGGCCAGCACAGGGGCCGCAGGGTGCGGACGCGTGGCCTGTGCGGCTGGCGTGTCTGATCTCGCTGGCTTGGCTGGCGTCGCTGGCTCGGCGGGCTTGGCCGCGGCAGCGCTACCCTCACCTGCCAGGTGTCGCACCAGCTCCAGGTAGGCTCGTGTCGCCTCCAGCCGGTGGTAGATATGGGCCAGCATGGCGTGGAGATCCAGGCGCATCTGGAGGGCGATGCCCTGCAGCAACTCCAGGCGCTCACCGCCTCTACGGTTCAGTTCCTTGGGAGATTGCTGGAGAATTTGCGTCAAGAGATCCATCAAGTCCGGGGCAGAACCGCTCTCCACGGCCTGTAGCAAGCGGTTGGCCAGTTCCTGCACCGGATCCATCGCCGCGGCATCCATCGCGGTTGGCGCCGGGCCCGCGGTCGGCTTCAGAGTCGCGGTCGGCTTCAGAGTACCGGATGGCGTCTGAGTCGCGGTCGGCGCTTGGGCGTCCTGCGCCCCTTGGCCGGACGCAACCGGGAATCCGGGCAGGTCTGGAGATTCGACGCCCTCGCCATGCGGGGCAAATGCGCGTT
Organism: Bryobacterales bacterium; assembly: GCA_025456495.1. Taxonomy (GTDB): domain Bacteria; phylum Acidobacteriota; class Terriglobia; order Bryobacterales; family Bryobacteraceae; genus JACTMJ01. The sequence goes on from JALOKO010000011.1 coordinate 5,461, forward strand.
TGGGACCATATCGCATGCGATTGTCCTTGCAACTGAGTGCCCAATGCGACAACGCGATCCCCGTTCTCCTTCGATCCCCGTTCCCCTGGAATTCCGGGCAAACCCCACCTCCATCGCAGTTCAAGTTCTCTTCGCCAGCTACCGATATGCACAAAGGAAGGTATCGCATGATCAAAGTGACACGACTGAATCGAGAGGTCATCTACATGAACGCCGACCTCATCGAGTATGTGGAGACCACGCCGGACACCGTGATCTCGCTCACCACCGGTGAGAAGTTCATGGTGCTGGAAACGCCGGACCAGATTGTAGACCTGGTGGTCGCCTTTAACCGGCGGATTCACGTGGCCGCGGCTGGCGATGCAGGGTTGCTCCGCTTTGCGGAGGCGCTGTCCCCCGTGCGCGAGTTCGGTTCTCTGGAAGAAGTGGATAGCTGAGGGCTGCCCATCCCGACCGCGATACCCACTGGCGCACAGGCCCACAACACGTTGTGGCGACCCGGTGAAGCGCGTGGGTGAGCATGCGGAAAAGAGGCCAGGACCGAAGAAGAGGCCAGCACCATGGCGACAAAGGCAACCCGCAGGTTCCGATTCGACTCCGCAACTCCGTTGGGCGTGATCATCGCGCTTGCGGGAGTGGTGGGTGGCCTGATTGCCGAGAACGGCGAGTTGCAGGATATCCTGCAGGCCACCGCGGCATTGATTGTCCTGGGTGGCACGCTGGGCGCGGTGCTGGTGAACACGCCGCTACCCACATTTCTGGCCGCTTGTAAGCGCTTGGGGAGCCTGGTGGTGGTCCGCCATGAATCCACTGAAGACACCATTGAGGCTCTGGTTGGCTTTGCCACCAAGGCCCGTCGCCAAGGCATCATCTCGCTGGAACAGGAAGCGGATCAGTTGCAGAACCCCTTCTTTCGAAAAGCCATCAATTTCGCCATCGATGGCACCCCGCTGCAGGATCTGCGACGCCAGATGGAACTGGAAATCACGGTGAAGGAACGGCGCGCGGAAGCCGCCGCGCGTGTCTTCGAATCCGCGGGCGGATACGCGCCCACCGTGGGAATCATCGGCGCCGTCATGGGACTCATCCAGGTGATGAAGCAGTTGGACAACCTGGAGGAAGTGGGGCACGGCATTGCGGTTGCCTTTGTGGCCACGGTTTATGGCGTGGGCATCGCCAACCTCTTCCTGTTGCCTGCCGCCAACAAGTTGCGCGCCCGCGCCGCCGAAGAAGCGGAACTGCAGGAACTGGTGTTGGATGGGGTCTCCGCCATCGTCGAAGGCCTGAACCCGAAGCTGGTGCGGATGCGGCTGGAGGCCTATCTGGATTCGACCGCCCACCGCCGGGAGGAATCCGGTGCGCGGGCAGGAAGCCGTGGAAGGGCCGCCTAGGGTGGAGCGTATCCGTACCGGGAAGTGAGGCAGCGCATGGCCAGAAAGCAACGACACGAGGAGCACCCCAATCACGAACGATGGATGGTGAGCTACGCCGACTTCGTGACGTTGTTGTTCGCGTTCTTTGTGGTGATGTACGCCACGGCCCGCGTGGACGAAAGCGCTCCTCTGCGGGTATCGGAATCTGTCCGTGAAGCGCTGAAAGAGGATAGCTTCCAGGCGCTGGTGAACGCATTCGTGGAGGACCGCGACACGCGCGCCGGGCGACGCGACGCGACCAACGACGCCAAGCGGAAAGCGAAAGGCGATGGAGGCAAGGCCGACGCGGTGCTGCTGCAGCAGTTCTTGCCGTCCATGGACTATCTCAGCCGCGAACTGGCCACTGAGATTCGCGAGGACCAGGTGAGCATGCGCCTCACCCGCCGGGGTTTGGTGATCTCGCTCCGACAGGCCGCGTTCTTCCCGTCCGGCCAGGACATCATTGCGCCAGAAACCTACGAAGCCATCGGCAAGGTGGCGCAAACGATTGCCAAGTTGCCAAATCATGTCCGGTTGGAAGGGCACACAGACTCCATACCCATTCGCAATGCCCGCTTCCCCAGCAACTGGCATTTGTCCACGGCGCGCGCCATATCGATGTTGGAACTGCTGATCCAACGCTTCCAGTTGCCCAAGGAGAAATTCACGGTTGCCGGATACGCCGACACCATCAGCGTGGATTCCAACGAGACCGAGGTGGGGCGACGGCGCAACCGCCGGGTGGACATCGTGGTGTTGAACCTCTACGGGCTGGGCGATGAGCCTCTCGGCAGCGATCAGGCACAGGACGAGGTGATTCACCGTCTGGCGGAGGACGCCTCCCCTGCCCGGCCCGCCCCAAGCCGCTAGGGATTCCGTCTGTGCCTCCCAGCGGCTGCCGTAGCAATCCGTCCCATAGCGCTGCATCCAGTGATTGTCGCCCCACGCTGCGCTTGCTGTGGAAGGAACAGCGCCAGGCGCTACGCCGCCCAAACCCTCCACCGCGCCCCACACCCCCCTATTGGCTCAAACAGGAACAGAGTAGGGGAAGGAACAGAGAAGCATTGACGGATGCCGATCACTTCACCACCATGAAGAAAGCCAGCGTCGCTTCGCTCCGATAGCGATCGCCATCATCCCGGAACGCTGATCGGCTTGAACGGAATGCGCACCTGAGACCCAAGCGCAATTCGACCGTGTTGCGCGGCTCATCCACGGGTTTGAAACCCCATTTGGAATGGAATTAATGGCGACGGTGCACTGGGTATGCACGCGAGAGGGCGCCAACTCCGACGAAACCACTATTGAGAAAGCGTATAACTGGAACGAGCGGAGGAAGGGCTTCGTCCCCAAGCAAATCACGCTCGCTTGTGAGGTTCTAAAGAACGAGGCATGGATGTAGGGCCCGCTGCCGACGCCTCGCCGTCGCTGACAGTTCGGGGGGGCTGGCCCGTGACGGTTTCAGCCTGCCGCTAGCCGGTCAAGCAGTGCGGCGGCGGCGCGCTGGCTGGCTAGCTTGATGCTGCTGCCCTCGGCGGTTTCCGCTAAACCGGCACGGATCTTTGCCTCCACCACGAAGACCTTGGCGTGGTCAGGGCCATGCTTGGCTAGTACGGTGTAGCTAGGTTGAGAAATGCCGCGCTGCTTGGCCAGTTCCTGTAGTTCACTCTTGAAGTTCCGCGCCTCTTCCAGCCGTCCCACGGTCTTGTCAAACTCGGCGATTACCAGGGACTCCACGAAGTCCCGCACCGGTGCGATCCCGCCATCCATGTAGATGGCCGCGATGACGGCCTCCATCGCATTGCCCAACAGCTTCTGCTTGGCTCTGCCGCCGGTGATCTCTTCCCCCTTGCCCAACAGCAGATGCTCGCCCAAGGCAATTTGCCGCGCCACCATGGTGAGGTGATTCTTGCTCACCAGATGGTTCTTTACCTTGGAAAGGAAGCCCTCATGGGCCTGGGGGTAGCGCCGCAAAAGCGTCTCTGTGGTCAGAAACGACAGAATTGCGTCGCCGAAAAATTCGAAGCGCTCATTGTGCAGGCCGACATCGGCGGGCTCCAACGCCGAAGAGGGCGCGAACGACTTATGCGTTAGCGCCCTCCTCAACAGGTTCCGGTCCTGAAACCGATACCCGATGGACTGTTCCAGAAGATCCCAGTTCGGTTCCATGCTTATGTCCGCGCCAGCACGTGGCGGTGGCAAAGCTTAGGCTCCCGCATTCTGTGCTTCTTCAACCAGCTTCTTTTCGCGCTCGGCGAGGCTCTTGATCTGGTCGCTGCTTTGCGGGTCGCTCATGGCCCGGTTCAGCATGGTCATCGCCTCAGGATACTTCTTGGCCAGGCGGAAGGCGTTACCAGCCTTCAGCATCCTGACGGGATCCGCCTGCGCGTCAATCGCCTTCACGAAGTAGGTGGCTGCTTCCTCGTACTTTTTGCGGACAAACTCGCCCTGCGCCATGGCATCGTAGGCCATGGCGGCCTCATTTTGCTTGATGAGGGCCCACTGGTCATCGGGAATCTGGTCGTTCACCTTCGGTGCGGTGGCGAGAATTTCGATCGCCTTGTTGGCGTTATCAATGACCTTCGTCAGCTTTTCGTCGCGGTCCAGATCGAACTCTTTGGTCTGCCGGGAGATGCCCATGGCGATGCGGACATGGGCGGAGGCAGACTCAAAGGGGCTTGCCTTTGCGGTGAGGACCTGCTCAGCATAAACGATCGTGTTCGGGGTGTCGCCCATCATTTCGTAGGACTGCATGATGTTGAACAGCGCCCAGGACTTGAATTCCGTGTCAGCGAAGTCTTGAATCAGCTTCTGTGCCGCGTCAATGCGCGCGGTATCGGAGGCGGCATTCTGCACCGCCATCAAAGCCTCCACCTCTTTCTGCGATTTTGGCTGCTGCGCAAAGAGGGTAAGGCTGAGGACGGCCATGGCGCAAAGCGTGGCCAGGAATCGGGTGGATCTTCTCATGTGTTTACCTCACTCATCAGTTTAGGCTACTGGAGTCGTTTTTGGGCTTGCTCCAGTCCCTGGCGGGCGGCGTCGGCTGCCTGCCGGGTTAAGCCGGGCACCTTGAGGGCTGCCCGAAAGTGCTGAACGGCTTTCTCAGGTTGCTCCTGAATATCCGCCAGACGCCCCAGGTAGATCCGGCTCCATGCTTCGGTGGCCGGATCGGGATTAAATTCCAGCGCTCGCTGGAAGAACTCGATGGCGAGGTCAGGCTGGCGGTCTAGCACCGACAGTCTTCCCAAACCAAAATAGGCGCGCGACTGGATGCTGCGGTTTTGTGCGTTCTCAGACAACTGCCGGTAGAGCTGGCGCGCGCCCGGATAATCTTTCTTTTCGTAGAGCAGCGCTTCGGCTTCTTCCAGCATCTTCTCTGCGTCGCTGAGTTCCACTACCTTGCGCTCACGAACCAGGCGGCCTTGCCGGGCCTCGCGAAACTGAACATCCTTCAGCCGGGCGTTTTCCTTGTACACGTCCAGGGAGGCAATCATTTCTTCAAAGTAGTAGCGCAGATTCGCCGGCTGCTTCTCAAAGGCGACCAGAGCCTCATAGAAGAAGGGCGTCAGGACGAAGCCCTCTTCAAGCGCGTCCTGGACGCGCGCCTGCCGCTGCGCGGTGGGCATGGGCTCCATGCGCGCCGCCACGGCCCGCACCAGACATGCGGAGACCAGTAGGGCGAAATCTTCTTTGTAGCCCTGGGACAACATGGGTGCGCCGAGGGCGAAGTCCATCACGGCCCGCTTGGTTTCGAAGCTCTCACGATAGCGGTACACGACCGGGTCAATCAGGTAGTGCAGGTAGGCCAGCTTCACGCGCTCAATGGGGAACTCCGGGGTAGGCGTCACCACCACAAAGGCCATATTGTCGTACGCGCGGGTTTCCACGTGATTGGGGGCGCCCAGGACATCCAGCACAATCTGGAAGGTACGACGGGTGGTGCCGCTGGTGGGGTTGCGCAGATAGGAATTGGCCTTGAGGATGGTGTCCGCTACCTGCGGCTGATACGTCCGCAGCAGGGGCTCAAACTGAGGCTCCACGACGCGCCAAAGCTCGCCGATTTTGGCCTCTGCGTGGAAGAGACGCAGGTAGGCCTCAAAGCCGCGCAGTTCCTGGGTGTCCGGTGGCATTTCGTTCCAGACGAACAGAGGGTTGAACTCTGGCGGGCCGTCCGTGACCAGGCCGAAGGAGACGTACTGGCTGAGTTCCTGCTGCCAGTTGTCGCGGCGGTGATCCTTGTAGAACTGCTTGAGGTCAGCAACGATGGGCGGGTTTTTCGCGGCAATCTGCTGCCGCACCCAGTTGCGCGCCGGATGATTGCTGGGGCTGGTGAGGTCCTCATCGTACCCCGCAGCATTGATGAGCGCCATGGCGGTGAACAAGCTCTCGCTCACCTCAAAGCGGACGGCATCGGTGACGGGCGTGGCTTCGGGCGGGGCCTCAAACTGGCCGTAAGCGGCCACTGCCACGCAGGCCACTGCCACGCAGAGGAACAGCAGCGAACGCAAGGGTGCGACCGCCTGGCGTCGCACGAGGCGTTCGGCGTCGAGGCCGAAAGCCCGACGGGCGATGGATTTCAATCGCAAGTTGCTCAATCCAATTATTCGCAAATTGCTCAATGCAAATGCCCTTCCCCCGGTGGAATCCAACGCTTCGATCCCCTCTAGTGTATCCAGGATCTCGGGTGGATTCGGGACACCGTTACCCCTCGACGGACACCGTTACCCCTTGACGGACACCGTTACCCCTCGACGGAGATCGCTGCCCCTTGATTGGCGCTGTTGCCGCCAGGACGGCAGTGCGGAGCGCTATTGCCTGGCGGTCCACACCACCAATTCCAAGCCGCCAATCACGCCGCGTCCCGGCATCGGCACGCCGGGGATCTCCTCGTACGTCGTACTGGTGAGATTCGAAACCTGCAGGAAAGGCCGAAGCCGCCTGCCGTGGTGCGCGACGGACACATCCCACAGGAAATAGGAGGCGCGCTGAAAGCGTTGCGTTACACCCAGCCGCGTGCGCAGCGCCAGGTCACCGCGCGTCACCGCCTGCCAGCTGCCCACCACCGCATGCACCGGATAGTTGAAGGTGTAGCGCGATTGCATTCCCTCCAGCGCCGTCTGAGCGCCGCGCAGGCCGGTGTAGGCAATCTCCGCGCTGGCGGCCGGACGGTAACGCCAACGCGCCCGCGCCTCCAGGCCGGTGAAGCGGAGGCGCTGGAAATTGCGCGCCTGCCAGATGGCATCCGGGCGATCCCGTACAAAATCGATGCCGTCCCGTTCGCGTCGCTGGAACACGGTCACTTCGCCATCCACGGTCTGGCCGGCGTTCCAATCCAGCCCAGCTTCGTAGCCCCAGGCGCGTTCGGGCCGCAGGTCAGGGTTCCCGCGATTGGCGGGGTCGTGGTAGTACAAGTCAGTGAAGCTTGGGACGCGATAAGCGCGGCTGACGCTGGCCCGCAGCTTCGCGTGGCTGCTGAGCCAGAATCCCGTCGCCAGTGTCGGACTCAGTTGCCCGCTCCAGGCCCGGAAGAGCTCATAGCGGGTGCCCGCGGTGAACGAAAACCGCCCCGCGGCGCGCAAGTCGTAGTTCACATAAGCCGATTGCCGCCCACGGTTGTGCATGCCCAGGTTGTTGCTGCGCAGGTCATCGTGCAGGGCCTCAACGCCGTAGTGCAATCGTCCTTTGGCGCCCACGTCGTCCGTGCGGCGCAAGCTGCCCAACCAGGTCTGCGAAATGTGATGGTTCGTGTACACCTGCGGGCGGTCCCGGTACAGAACAAACAAGTCCGTGTGCCGCCGGTAACTGAACGAGGCGATGGTGCGCGACCCCAGTTCCTGGCTGCCCATTGCGGTCCATCCCTTGGTGCGCTCCCACGAATTGAAGCGCCCATAGAAGCCCTGCGCTCCGAAGGGGCGATCCATCATCGCCAACAGCACCCGGGTGAAGCCCAAAGACGTTTTCAGGTGGGTACTGGAGGAAATCATCGCATTCCGGTAATCCCGGTTCTCGATGAAGCCGGTGGAGAAATCGCGGGAAGCCGTCAGTTGCTGGAAGAGCGGCCCGCGCGCCAAGCTGGCCATCACCCGTTGCTGGTTGGCGCCGAAGTTGCCCAAACCGCCTCGAAAGCGGATCTCGCTGGCTTCCGGTCTCCGCGTGCGGAAGTTCACCACGCCGCCCACGGCATCCGCCCCATAGAGCGTGGAACCGGAGCCGCGCAGCACTTCCACACTCTCCAAGGCCTCCATGGGAATTGGGAGGTTCAGGTTGTGGTGACCGCTTTGCGCGTCGTTCATGCGAACCCCGTCCAGCAGGATCAAGGTCTGCCCGAACGTGCCTCCGCGGATGGAAAGGTCCCCTTGAATGCCGTTCTGCCCCCGCTGCCGCAAATCCAGCGATGGGTCCAGCTTCAGGTAATCGACAAAGGTGTTGAAGAGCAGGGGGGCTTCCGTGATGTCCAGCACCGAGATGGCGCGCTCACTTTCTCCCAGGGGAATGGGCTCGAATGTGCCCGTCACCACCACGGTTTCCCGTCGAGCCGGGATCTTGTCCCGCGCTTCCCGCTTGTCCTGCGGATCAGCATCATCACCCTTGGCGGCAGTGGACGCTGCTGCGCCAGGATTTTCGGGTTCCTGAGCGACCGCAACGGGCGCCGCCAAACCAATGATCCATGCAAACACCAACAACCAGACCGCCAACAGGGGCGCACGCCAAGCGGAAAATTGCATACAGTCCTACGGTCTTATCATACCGGAAGGTCTGGTTTCGCCGCGAATCCGCAGGGAACGCCCTGGCACGGAACGCTTCGGCAGGGAATACGTTGGCAATGCGCAAACACGATCGCTGTGGGTGCTAAAGTTTTCGGCGAAGCTGCCGATACTCATCCTCTGTGGAACCGCGTCTCAAGCCACTCCGGATGTGGGAACAGGACCCCTACATTCAGGAAAACTCCCCGCTCCCCTGTCCGCAATGCGCCAGTCGCGCTGTCGTCCGCCTTCATCGCAGTTCGCTGGAACGCTTGGCGACAGCACTCTCAGGCCACTATCCCTACTACTGTCGTAACTGCCACACGAAGTTTTACAAGCAGGAAAAGGTGGATCCGGACTGAGGCAGCGTTCCTGCGAATGGGGGCTCCCCCCGATTGCGGGCGCCCGCAATCGGCGCGACAGAAAACACCACCAAGAACGCCGAAGGGGGCCACGCATCCACGTAGCCCCCTTGTCGGCATTGCAGTTCCGGATGGCCTGTGGCGGTCCGGTTCTCCTGTGGCGGTCCGGTTCTCCTGTGGCGGTCCAGTTCTTACGCCTCGCGACGACGACGCGCCAGCGCCAGCAGGCCCAAGCCCGCGCTGAGCAGCAGCCAGGTGGACGGCTCTGGCACTTCTTCCACGTTCGGCGTGCCGGGGACGGTATCAATCAGCTTCAGGCTGTCGCCACGTCGCCCATCCACCTTGCCCACGCTGGTCAAGCGAGCCCCTGCGGCTGTGAAGTCGCTAGCCTGCAGGGTCCCCGCCCCCACGTTGAACATCACCACCTGGATATCCCACCCTTTGCCGGGAATACCGTTGTCGCCAATCACAAAGAAGTTCATGTTGAACGTGTACGGATTCATGGCGTTCGACGTCCGCGAATAGGCAATCGGCGGCGCGAAGGGCGTCATGTCATTGGCGGTTACGCTGCTGATGACAACGGACTCCGGAGCGGCCCCAACCCGAAAGTGCAGTCCAATCAGGTCTCCGATCTGGTCGTTCGCGCCACCAACCACGTTTGCGCTAATCTTCACGCCGCCGACGATGTCCTCAACCTGGATGGACACGGTTAGGTCAGAGACCAGGTCTGGGTCAGCCGCGGTAAACTCCACCATCCCGGCGGAACCAGTCGAGGCCATCAACAGTGTCCCGACGACCGCGATCAGCAAAGCCCTCAATTTCATTCCTTAGTACCTCCTGATGTACTGTGTTACAGTTTGGTTGGTTGACAGGTCAATTACAAGAGCATTCTAAGAAAATGAGACGGCTAGTACCAAGAAATCCCCCGGCGCCGTCAGCCCACGATTCGGATGGACAGGCAAGCGGACTTGAAAAGATAAACAATTTATTATCAATGATTTAGTGAGATTCTGGAACCGGACCAGGGAAGCTGCGGCGGATAGGATGGGGATGGAAGAAGGCGCGCGAATTCAAACTATTTAGAAAGATTCATTTTGTAACTCCCGGTTGGGTGAACTGGAATTTTATCCTACTGGCTAGTTACGCGGGCCGGGATTCTGTCGAGATGAGGGGCGCCTACCCCGTGTGCTGCCACGGCTGAGCGGCCAGGGTGAAGTTCTCGCCCAGGTAGATGCGACGCACTTCCGGGTCACGCCCGAGGGCCTCGGGAGTGCCCGCACGGAAAATGCGCCCCTCGTTGATGATGTAGGCGCGATCAGTCACCGCGAGGGTGACAGCCACATTGTGATCGGTAATCAGCACGCCGATCCCACTGCGTTTCAGGTCGTAGATGATGCCTTGCAACTCCGCAACCTGAATGGGGTCAATCCCGGAAAAGGGCTCGTCGAGCAGGAGAAAGGCGGGGTCAATCACCAGGGACCGGGCAATCTCCACGCGGCGTCGCTCGCCGCCGGACAGCATGTATCCCCGGCTCTTACGCACCGTTTCCAGGCCCAACTGCTCAATCAGCGCGCCCATTCGGGTTTCGCGTTCGCGCCGGTTGAGGGGCAGCGTCTCCAGAATCGCCAGCAGATTCTGCTCGACGGTGAGCTTGCGAAAGACCGACGCTTCCTGGGGCAGATAGCTGATGCCACGACGCGCCCGCTGGAACATCGGCAGATCCGTGATGTCTTCGCCATCCAGCATCACCTTGCCAGAGTCTGGCGTCACGAGTCCCACAATCATGTAGAAGCTGGTGGTCTTGCCCGCGCCGTTCGGACCCAGTAGTCCCACGACCTCACCGCGTTGAATCGACACAGACAAATCCTGCACCACGCGGCGGCGCTGGTAGGTTTTCGAGAGTTCACTGGCCTGAAGTGTTTGCATCGCTCACTTGCGTCGGATGACGCTGACGGCGGGTGTTGCTTCCCCGCTTTCCACAATCAACCGGTCGTCCCTGGAAAAGTAGGTTAGGCGCTTGCCGCGCGTCGCGCCCTGCTTCTGATCTTCAAAGAAGGCATCGCCACCGTACAGCACCATCTTTGTCTCTTCAGGATAGTATTCCGCGTGCTGCGAGGCGCCGCGTCGGGTATTGGCGGGCTCGCGCATGAGGATCCGTACATTGCCGTCCGCGAAGGATTGCGTCAACTGCGTCCGCCCGGCCTTATCCTGCTCAAGCTGCATGCGCATCTGCTGCGCATCCACGGACAGTCCCGCGCGGCGCATGCGCACGGCCCCTTGGTAAGTGGCTAACTTTTTGTCTTCCTGATACACCATGCGGTCACTGTGGATGAGCGTGTACACCGGGGTGGCTTTGCCGCGAGGCTTTGCCGTGGCGTCGGCGGCGCCCGGATGAATACGAGTGCCAGAAGCGTCCGCATTGTCGTCAGCGGTTTCAGGGGTGGCTGCCGCCTCTTCAATCTGCGAAAACACGTTGCCGTCGCCGGATAGCGTCTGCTGCTTGCGGTCAATGACAGCAACATCGGCATGCAGACGGCTGGCGCCCTGCCAAAGCCGCGCGTTGCCTTCATAGCGGATCCACTGGTTCTGGTCGCGGGTGGTCATCCGCTGCGCGGTCGCCTGCATGGGTTCTGCTCCACCGGGCAGCACTTCCGCGCCCGCGGCCGGCCCAGGCGACGAACCGGTCCTGGCGCCTGCTGGCTCCTTCGTGTCGGGTTTGCGCGTGGAGACCACGTCACCCTCGGCGGTCAGATCGCCACTGGGTTCCTCGGTACGGATCGTCCGCGCCTGCAGGGATCCGCCGGGGTCCCATACACGGGCATTGCCCTCCAGCAGGTTGTACTTGTCCTTCTGGTGCAGCAGGGCGCTCTCGGCCCGTCCTCGCCGCGCGCCCTCTTCAAACTCAAAGCGCCCCCATTGCTTCATCCAGTCCATCTGGCCGCTGGTCTGGCTGAACGATGCTTCCAGGTTAGTGGAGCGGGTCTTCAGGGGTGCTGGGTCGGGCTCCTTACGCTTGCGGGCGTCGGCCACCTGCACCGCCGATGGGGCTGATTCCGTGGTGACTGTGGTTGCGCGGAAATGCCGCATTCGATTCCGCTCACCGTAATCGGCCGTCATGCGCTCCCCGTGCAGGACGCGCTGCCGCTGTTCGGCATTGGCGGGCAGGAAGGTGACTATGCCGGGCGCATGGGTTAACAACTGCTGGATATCCTCGCCCCCGGGACGCATCCGCAGTTCCACGATTTCTGATTCCAGCACCCGCTTCGGCTGTTGGGCGGCGGCCTCGCCCCGCGGCGCTGACTCCATCCGAGCAGCCCCCTGCGCCCATACCTTTTCCAGTTCGTTCTCCACGTTGCCACTGGCGAAGTAGAGGTGCATCCGCGCCGCCCGCACCTGGTTGCTGTGTGTCTTGCTGTCGCTATCCAAGCGGCTGGCGCCGTTGCTGATGAGTTCTCGCAGATTGCCATCGTCGCCGTAGAGCAGTTCCACGCGTTCGCCCCCGAAACGCAAGGTCTTGTCTGGATAGGTGTCTGTGCCGGAGACCGCCGCCGCATCCACGCGTCGCACCTCACCACCCTGGAGGGTGATGGTGGCGTCGCCAGCGTCCAGCACCAGGTTGTTCCGTTCCAGGCGGGTGGGTCCGCGTAATTGCAGTAGTCCTTCGGCCTCCAGGTATACCGCGTGGGCCGCCCACACCCGCGACGGGGCGTTGCTTCCGTCCGGCTTCTGAAACGTGAAGGCCGCCTCGCTTTCCAGCACCATCTGCTTGGTTTGCGGATCGTACACCGCGCCTACCGCTTCCCCAAAGCCATCGGCGAAGACAAAATGCGTGCGTTCCGGCGTGCGCGCAATTCCCGTTTCGGTCTCAAACTGCACCTTGGACGAACGAATGACGGTGGGATGCTCCGGCATGGGCTCGCCGCTTACCGGCACCTGCATCAGGATTTCCACTTCGCCCTCGCTCACCATGGTTTTGGCGCGGGTATCCACGTCCGCGCGACGGCTCTTCACCAGGTCGTAGGTGGTGTTGTCGCCGCCGAAGATCTTCAGTTCAACGTCTTCCAGCTCCACACGGGAGGGCATCTGGATCATCAGGTAGGATTGCGCGCTCACTTCCACGATGGGTTTGCCACCCACGGTGTGCGACCATTGCCAGCGGTCAGCCGTGCCGGCAACATTTTCAGGCAGGGGAGCGGGGGGGGCGGGAGCATTGGCTTCGGCCGCGAGACGTTGGTAATAGAAGACCACGCCAGTCACGACGAGAAGGACGACAAACAGGAGGGCCAGCAAGCGGCCAACACCGCGCATTCTGCCTCAAGGATAGCATTGACGGGGGCGCCTGCCCGGCGATGAGTACGTTTGGTACGTGGCGGGTACGTGGCGGGCTTCACCCTGGCCCTATCCTTGGTATCGTTTCAAATCGTGACCTATGAGCAATGGCTGGCAGCCTATCTCAGCGTTCTTGGAATTTCGCTGACCATCCTTGGTGTTGTCATTGCTGTGGTGGCGCTTTGGGGCTATTGGGAAATCAAGGCTGGGGCGATAAAGAAGGCGGAGGAGCTGGCAGACCGGAAAATGCGAGACTTCCTTGCTGGTGAAGACTTGAAGATTCTCATCAAGCAGCAAGTCGATCAGGCGGCGGACTTGTTGTGGGATGACATGCGCATCTCGGGCGCGTTTCCACCAAGCGAAACTCAAGGCGCCGCGTACGAATCGAAACCACTGGGAGATCAATACCCGGGAGGTCCCACGGATGTACGTTGACTGGGGAGAGGACACCATCCGCAGCTTTCAGACTGCCGCGCCTGTGGATGTGGTGGAAATCGCGCGCGCATTCGGCATTCAGGTTTGGGAAGGTGATCCTGGACCCGGAATGGCCGGGAAGCTCTTTCGGGATCCGATCAACGGAGGCGATGCAGGCTACAGCATCCTGGTGAATGCCGCGGATTCGTATGTTCGAAAGCGGTTCACGGTGGCCCACGAGATTGCTCACTTTTTCTTGCATCGGGACCGTGTAGAAGCAAAGGGATACATCTCGGATGACGTGTGGTACCGAAGTGGCATGTCTACCCGGGAGGAGGCTGAGGCGAACCGAATGGCCGCCGATATCCTGATGCCCCGTCCACTGATTGCGCATTATCGGCGTCAGGGAATCCAGGATCTGAACCAGTTAGCGGAGACCTTTGCCGTATCCCGCCAGGCAATGGAGATTCGGTTGGGTGTTGACTGAGGACCATCGCTGCCTTCCAGCCATGGACTGCCGCTGCCGTGGAAGGATGCGCGTCGCGCGGTGCATCCACGGTAAAGGACGAGGGTTGGGATTGGTCTAGCCTTCCGGGGAATCCAGGGCAGCCGCGCTGCCTGCCTGCTTGCGACGGGCCCAGCAGATGCCCCGCTTGCTTGAGCGGGCGAAGGCGGCGATTTCCCGGGTGATGTCCGTGGCGTCCTCTCCGGCTTCCAGCGCCTGTAGGGCCTGCTCGCGCGACAGCCCGTCCAGGTACAACCGCCGGATGGCCCGCTTCACCGCACGCACCTCAGCCATCCCCAGCCCGGCGCGCTTCATGCCCACCAGGTTCGGGCCCACCGCCTCCACGTGAAAGCCCACACCCAGGAAATAGGGTGGGACATCCCGATTCACTCGCGTATTGCCGCCAATCATCGCCAGTTTGCCGATCTTGGAATATTG
>JALOKO010000283.1 GCA_025456495.1 Bryobacterales bacterium
GCGGCGGTTCTCGCTCCGCGCAATGATGCTTTCCCCGTCCGCCACCCGCACGGTAGCCAATTGCGACAGCGGGACCCGCGCCCCGCTGCGGGTTGGCGTCAGAATCTCGGCAATGGCATTGGCGTCCACGCGTGCTTCGGGCACATAGCGCACCGTGATGTCGAAGCGTCGCTCGCCATCAAACAATGTACTCACGGCGCGACCGCCCACGGCCCGCTCAATCAGGTCCTGCAGGTCGCGCACCCTTACCCCATAGCGCGCCATCGCCTCCCGGTTCAACTGGATGGTAAGCTGTGGCTGCTCCGCCTCCTGTTCAATGGCCGCATCGGCCGCACCGGGAACGCCCCGCACAATTTCCAGGGCTTCGGCCGCCAACGTGCGCAAGCGGTCCAGGTCAGGCCCAACAAACAGGATCGCCAAGTCGGCCGAAGATCCGGTGACGGCCTCGGTCACCGTGTCAATGATGGGCTGCGTGATGTTGAAGTTCGCACCCGGAACCTGGTTGCTCAGCAGGCTTGCCAGGTCGCTCACCAGCGCGGCCTTGGTTCGTCCCGGCGCCCACGTCGAGTAGTCAGTAAGCGTCACCAGAAATTCAATCCGGTTCGGCCCGAACGGGTCTGTGCCAGAGTCGTTGCGTCCGGCCTGCGAGGCCACGTCGCGCACCTCTGGAAAGCTGCTTACCGCCGTCCGCACTCGGTTGGCCACCTCCGCTGACTTCTGCAGGCTAGTGCCCGGCGGCAGGTTCGCCCGCACCCAGATGGTGCCCTCATCCAAGGTGGGCAGGAACTCCGTGCCCAGGAAGGTGCCCAGGAAGAAGGCGCCCGCCACCACCACCACCGCCAGCGCTACCACGGCGGTTGCGCGTGGCACGGTGAATTCCAGCACGCTGCCGTACACGCGCGATAGCCACTTCACCAGTGGGTTCTCCCACGTCTTGGCGCCGTTGCGGAAGAGGAACGTCGCCAGCGTGGGAATCAGCGTCAGCGCAATCAACAGTGCCCCCAGCAGCGCGAAGCACACGGTGTAGGCCATCGGCGTGAACAACCGCTGCTCCACCCGCTCCAGCGTAAACAGCGGCAGGTAGGCGCTGATGATGATTACCATGCTGAAGAAGATGGGCTTCTCCATCTCAAAGGCAGCGTCGCGAATGGTGGTGAAGGCATCCTGACTGCTGCCCTTGCGTTCGTGCAACCGGTGCAGGATATGCTCCACCATCACCAGCGAGCCGTCCACGATGATGCCGAAATCGATGGCCCCCAGTGACAGCAGATTTGCCGGAATTCCCACCACGTGCATGCACACAAATGCAAACAGCAGGCTTAGCGGAATGGTGAGCGCGGTCAGCAGCGCCGCCCGCACGCTTCCCAGGAAGAACAGCAGCACCAGGGTCACCACAATCAGCCCTTCCAGCAACGTGTGCGACACCGTGCGTAGGGTGTTGTCCACCAGGTCAGTGCGGTCATAGATGGGAACCAGCTTCACCCCTGGCGGCAGCCGCGTGCGGTTCACGTCGTCCACCGCCTCATGCAGTTGCTTCAGCACTTCGGTGGGGTTCTCCCCACGTCGCATCAGCACAATGCCCTCCACGCCCCCGTTGCGTTCACCCAGCCCGAACACTCCCGTCGGCGGAGCCGCTCCAATCTCCACGCGCCCCAGGTCCTTCACGTAAATCGGAACGCCCCGCACCTCCGCCACCACGCTATTCTCAATGTCTTCAATGGAGCGCAGCAGCCCCACCCCGCGCACGGCCAGCGATTGTTGGCCATTGTCCAGCAGTGCGCCGCCCGCGTTCTGGTTGCTGGCCCCTACCGCTTCCGCAAGCTCCGGTAATGAGATGCGGTACTTCTCCAGCAGGTAGGGGTCAATGCGAATCTGGTATTGCTTGATCAGCCCGCCAAAGGGCACCACTTCGGCAATGCCTGGCGTCTGCAGCAGGCGCGGCGTCACCACCCAGTCCTGCAATTCCCGCAACTGCATGGAATCCAGATGCTCACCCTCGATGCTGTAGCGGAACAGCTCGCCAATGGGTGTCGCCAACGGGCCCAGCGTGGGTTGCACGCCCTCCGGCAACTCCGCCTCGCGCAGCTTCTCCACCACCACCTGGCGCGCGAAGTAGTCGTTCACATTGTGTTCAAACGTTAGCTGCACCAACGACAGGCCAAAGATGGTCCGCGACCGCCGGTTGATGACGCCCGGCGTGTTGTTCAGCGCACGCTCAATGGGAATGGTGATCTGCTGTTCCACCTCTTCGGCGGCTAGCCCCGGCGCCAGGGTGATGATGTCCACTGCCGGGTCAGAGATGTCGGGATAGGCCTCCACCTTCAACTGCTGGAAGCTGTAGATACCCGCAGCCACCAGCACCAGGCCAGCCACAATCGAAAAGAAGCGCTGCTCCAGCGCGAAGCGAAGCAATTGCGCAATCACCGCGGGTCACCGCCTGCTGCGATCTCGGTTGCAGCGCCGGCAGGCGGCATCAGTTCCGCGTCCAACATCACGGCCATTCCCTCGCGCACCATGGGCGCAATCGCAGGCCACACCCCGCGCAGCTTGGCCTCGGTGTCCACGCACAGCAAGGTGATGGGCCGGTCTGGAGACACCCCGAACAGCCCCGCCTCGCGCAAACGTCCAGCCGCCCCAAATCCCACCCGCCCGCGAAGCACGGTGGCCCCTTGCACTTCCCGCTCAATCAACACGCGGATCACCGCCTCATACAAAGGAATCCGCGGATCCCCATAGCTGTCCTCCTCGTCGAAGAACAACACCAGCATCTTCACCTGCGTCGTCATCACTTAGAACCCCCGCAGCAGCATCGCGCCATCCCGCACCACGCGGTCACCCACCTTCACCCCGTCCAGAATGGGAACCACGTCCCCCGCGCGCTTTCCCGTCCGTACCACCATCACCCGGAACTGGCCCGGCGCCTCCTGGATGTACACCGCGGTCCGGCCCTCCATCTGCACCACGCACTCCACGGGAACCACCGGCACCGTATGCGGCTCTTCCAGGTGCCGCACCTGCCCGAACATCTCCGGACGGAAGCGGCCGCCCGTGTTCAGCAGCTCCGCCCATACCTTGATGGTGCGATTCTCCGGGTCAACGGAATCCGCAATGCGCGCAACGCGGCTACGAAATCGTTCGCCAGGAAAGGCGTTCAAGCTCACTTCGAACTGCTCGTTCAAGCTCACCATACGGATGGCGGATTCCGGCACATCCGCCGCCATCCACACGGTAGACAGGTCCGCGATGGTCATCAGTGGTTGGCTGGTGTCGTTCCGATATTCGCCCGCCACCACGTTGAACTCCGTCACCTTGCCGCTCAACGGCGCCCGCAGCGTAATGCGGGGACGCGGGTCCCCCGCGCGCAACCCCAGCAGTTGCAACCGCGCCTCGGCTTGCGTCCGCGCGGCCTGCGCCGTGTCCACCGCGGTGCGCGCCTGTTGGAAGCTTGTCTCCGCGGCCAACACCTCTTTGCGGGCGATCGCGTCGCCGGCAAACAAGTCCCGCGCTCGTTCCAGGTCCTGCTCCGCCTTGGTCCGCTCCGCCTGCGCCGCTGTCAACGATGCGTTCGCCTGCAGATACGACGCGGCCGCTTCATCCGCATCCGGACTCTCCAGCGTCAACAGGGGGTCGTTCTTGCGCACGGCATCGCCGAAGTATGCCAGCACATCCACAATCCGCCCCGCCGCCGGAAGCAGCACGCGCGACACGCGATTGGGGTTGAACTCCACCTTGCCCGGCGCCGTAAACTCATCCGATGGCAGTTCCATCGCTTCCACAACATGCACGCGAATCTGCTGCAGCTTCGGCGAGTCCTCCGCAATCCGAATCACCCCAGGCGTGGCCTCCGGTGCCGGCGCTGGCTGCGGCGCGGGAGCCTGCCCACAGCCCGCCAGCAGACCGGCCGCCAGGGCCGCCGAAACTACCCGTTCCCGTTTCATGGCAGATCCCTCGCCGTGATGGCGTCCAGCAGATAGAGTGTGCGGGCGTATTCGCCGCGCGCTTCGTTGTAGCCTTGCATGGTCTCGTTGAAGGTCCGTTGCGCGTCCAGCAGGTCCAGGAACGACGCCTCACCCCGCCGGTAAGAAAACTCGATCGTCTCCCGCACCCGTCGCGCGTTGGCCACCAGGTCCCGCTCAATCACCTCCAGCAGTTCCCGCGCGGTGAGGAACTGCTGCCAGGCTGACGCCACTTGCCCCTGGACGTCTACTTCCAGCGCCCGCACCCGCGCGGCCGCCTGCTCCCGCTCCACCCGCGCCCGCTGGATTTCTCCTTGATTCCGGTTGAACATCGGCAGCGGCATCTCCACCCGGAAGCCCGCCGTCTGCCCTGGGAACTGGCCGACGTATTGTTTGTGGTGCGAGACGCCCAAATCCACATTCGGCCTGGATTCTGCGCGCTGTACCCGGATGTCCGCCTCGGCGCGCAACTGGTCGCGCCGCAGCGCTTCCAGGTCGGGCCGCATCCGCAGCGCATCCGCGCGCAGTTCGTCTTCCGTGGTGGCCAACGGGTCTCTCCGCATCTCGCCGCTCACGTCAAAGCGAACATCCGGTCGCGGACGCCCCATCAGCGTCTGCAGTCGCACCGCTTCCTGCCGCACCCGCAGGTCGCCCTGGCGCACGGAGTTCCGGAATTGCAGCGCCGCAACCTCGGCCCGCAGCAGTTCCACGCGCGCGATGTCTCCCGCGTCAAAGCGCGTGCGGTTCACCCGCACCACACCTTCAAACGCCTCCAGGCTCTCGCGCAAAATCCTTACATTCTCCTTCGCCACCAACAGGTCCACAAAGGCATTCTGAATCTCCAGCAACAGGGTCCGCGTGGCGTCCAGCACTTCATAGCGGGCCACCCCCAAGGCCTCCCTCGCAAGCTGTGTGCGCAACCTCCGCTTGCCCCCGGTCTCCCAGGTGAACACCAACGCCGTGTTGGTTTCCGCCGGGCCGGCAGGACCTTCGTCCGGGATATAGTTCGCCCCTAGCAAATCCAGAAAGTTGGTTTCGCTACTCAAGGTGGGGTTCGGTCGAAGCCGCGCCTGCGCTACCCGTGCCTCCGCGATGGGCACGTTGTAGCGCTGGGCGATAAGGCCCACGTTGCGCTGTAGCGCCTCCTCGATCACTTGGTCCAGCGTCATCGGACTCGCCGCCGATTCCTGTTGCGCCCACGCCGGAACGCTGAACGCCAACGCCACCCACACGCCAAGGCACGCGAACGCGGCCCGCGCCGCACTGCACGCCGCCGGTCGCCGATTGTCCAACCCAATTGCTGTTTGCGTCATGAACCGCTTCAACGCGCCCTACCCAATCCAGATCATTCTTGCCGCACGCTTCCCGGGAAGCTCCAGGCTCGCGCGTCCTTCCATCGCACCCCTACCTCGGCAATGACAATGAATCCGCCCCGCCTGTTTCGGATAGGCTCCGCGGCACAGCACCCGGCATCACCACCGCCATAACGGTCCCCGCTCCTGGCCCTGCTATCCTCAACGCATGGCCAAACGCCCGGAGATCACGCGCAGTTCGCTGCTGGCCCACTTTGAGAAGCTCCCGCATGCCCGGGCCACCTATAAGCAGTTGGTGAAGGAACTGAACGCCAAGGGAGACCTGCGCGACACCCTGGACGAAAAGCTCAACCAGCTCGTCGAACGTGGTGACCTCATTGAGTGGAAG
>JALOKO010000284.1 GCA_025456495.1 Bryobacterales bacterium
CATGGGCGCGCTGGAAGAACTGCTGGAAAAGCTGGTTCGCGGCTACACCGATACCCAAACAGCAAAGCCCTTCCGCAGCTATCAGGAACTGTTGGACCGCGCCTCGAGTGAAGCGCCCACGTCCTACAACTTCAAGCAGGCCCAGCGCAGTTTCGCCAATGAAGCAATCCCGAAAATCCTGGAACTGGCAGACGCCTGGAGCAGGGCCAACAGCTTATTGGCGGGCGCGCCCAATCCCGAACCGGAACTGCGCATCATGCCTCGCTTGGGCATGATGCGCGAGGAGGATGAGTAGCCCCTTAGTCTTCCTCGCCGGCATCTCCGCCGGATTGCGCCAGGCGGTAGCGGAAGGCGTTGCGCGTCAGGCCCAATAGCCGCGCGGCCTGGCTCTTGTTGCCCTCAGCCCGCCGCAGCGCCTCCTGAATCAGATAGCGCTCGTACTCATCCAACGTCATCCCCGGCGGCAGGAACTGCCCATCGTTGGACGTTGGACGCCGCTGCAGATCGTCGATGCGGATGTCGCTTACCGCAAGCCGTGTCCCCCGCGACAGCACCACCGCCCGCTCAATCACGTTTTCCAACTCCCGCACATTCCCCGGCCAGTGGTGCCCCTCCAGCACCCGCAGCGCCTCGTCGCTGATGCTCTCCATCGCCCGCCCGGATTCGCGCCCGTACTTGTGCAGGAAGTAGTCCGCCAGAAACGCGATGTCCTCTTTTCGACGTCGTAGCGGCGGCATGTTGATGGGCACCACGTTCAGCCGGTAGAACAGGTCCTCGCGAAAGGTTCCCTGTTCCAGAGCGGCGCGCAGATCCTGGTTGGTGGCCGCGATCACCCGCACATCAATGCTTACCGTCTTGTTGCTGCCCAACCGTTCAAACTGGCGCTCCTGCAGAATGCGCAGCAGCTTCACCTGCACGCTGGGCGTCACGTCGCCAATTTCATCCAGGAACACCGTGCCCGTATTGGCTTCCTCGAACTTGCCTGGCTTGGCCGTGCTGGCCCCCGTGAACGCGCCCTTCTCGTAACCGAACAGCTCGCTCTCCATCAGGTTTTCGGGGATGGCTGTGCAGTTGATCTTCACAAACGGACGCTCGCGCCGCGGGGAATGGTAGTGAATCGCGCGCGCAATCAGGTCTTTGCCCACGCCGCTCTCGCCCGCAATCAATACGGTGGATTTCGCCGCCGCCACCTGCATCACCATCTGGAACACTTCCTGCATGGGCGCGCTGCGTCCGATGATGTTGTTCAGGTCATAGCGATGGCCCAGTTCCTCGCGCAGCTTGCGGTTCTCATCCCGCAGCGCGCGCACCTCCAGCGCGCGCTCCACCACGGTCGTCAGGTGGTCCAGCGAAAAGGGCTTCGTCAGAAAGTCGTTCGCCCCTTTGCGCATGGCCTCCACGGCGCTCTCCACCGTGCCGAAGGCCGTCATCAGTATCACCGGGCTCACGCTATTGGTAAGCCGGATCCGCTTCAGCAGTTCCAGCCCATCCATGCCCGGCAGGCGCAGGTCTGTCAGGATGAGGTCGGCGCGGTCAATGTCGGCCAGCGCCCCTTCCGCGCTGCCCGCCTTCACCACCTCAAAGCCCAGGCTGCGTAGGTGCAATTCCAGCGCACGCTGCAGCTTCTCTTCGTCTTCCACAATCAGGATGCGATGTGCCATGCCTTACCCAACACGCCCTAACCCAGCGGCAGCAGCACCCGGAAGGTACTGCCCTTGCCCAGACTGCTTTCCACCAGCACCTTGCCCTGGTGCAGATCCACAATCCGCGAAACGATCGCCAATCCCAATCCCGTGCCGCCGTGCTTCCTCGTGAAGAAGGGGTTGAAGATGGCGTCCAGGTGTTCCGGGGCAATGCCGCTGCCTGTATCGATGATGGCAGTTTCCGCATACCCTTCGGTAATCTTCGTACGCACCGTCACCACCCCATCGGCATCGCTGGCTTGCGCCGCGTTCAGGATCAGGTTCAGGAAGACCCGCTCCATCAGGGTGACGTCCATCCGTACCGGTGGGATGTCCGGCAGGTAGTTGGTGAACACCTTGCATGTCACGGCCGGCGTGGCCCGCCGCGCCAGGGCAATCGCGCGATCCACAACACCCGCCAGGTCAGCCGACTCTTCGCTAATCTGCACCGGACTGGCAAACTGCAGGAACTTCGTAATCAGCGTGTTGGCCCGGTCCACTTCCTCACGGATGTTGCCGGCCATTTCCACTGCGATCTCGTTGTCCTTGGGAACGGAGCGCTCCAGGATCTCAGCGGAAGTGCGAATGGCGCCCATCGGGTTGCGCAACTCATGCGCCAGCCCCGCCGTCAACTGCCCCAGCGCCGCCAGCCGCTCACCCCGCCGCACCTCGCTTTCGGCATCCTGTAGATCCTGATTTGCCTTCACCAGTTGCTGGGCGGTGTTGCGGCTTACCTGCGCCTCTCTTCGCTGCGCCTCGGTGAGGTTATACGCCAGAAAACCAGTGAAGGCCAGGAACGCCGCACGCAAGGTGAGCTCTTCCAGGTCCCGCTCCAGCATCATGTACATATCCCAGTCCAGGAACAGCAGGAACGAGAAATACGCCCCGCAACACACCGCTGTCGTCACTGCTGTTCCCAGCCATCCCAACGTGGTCGCGGCAGACACCACGGGCAGCAACAAGATGAGATAATGACTGCTGGTGATACCCCCGGTATAGCCCATCAGCATGTAGCTGAGCAGCAGTTTGATTCCGATGGATGCCAGGTTTCCCGACGCCCCATTCAGTGCCGGGATCCTTGGCTGGATCACCTGAAACAAGGCCAATGCGATCAGGAACATTCGTTCCGCGGGATTGCGCAGCGGGCTCAGCCAGTGCAGCGTGGCGAATAGCAATAGCCAGACCACATCCACTGGGCGGATCCACTGAAACAATCCCCGTAGCAGCTTCGATTGCATCTTCCTCGTTTCCGCGTGCGTCCCGGCTTGGTCAACCAGCCCGGTGCGCAGCCGTTCTTGCGACGGTTTACGATTTTTCGGCTTCACGGTCCCGGCCGCTTGGTTCAGCGGATTGGTAATCCCCGGGCAGCTGAAAACCGCTGAGAGTCGTAAACCTCTCAAAGTATGTAAACCTCTGACAGTATTGTGCCAAAATGGAAAGCGCGGTTAGCGTAATGAATCAACTCGACAACCTCCAACCTGAGAACGAACAGCCCGAAAGCAACCCACAGGAAGGCTCGTTCGCTGACATCCTGCAGGCCTTTGAAGAAAGCCACTCCACTGCTCAAGCCGGCCAGTCCGTCCAGGGAAGGGTAGTGGCTATTCACGAGAACCACCTTCTTGTGGACATCGGCCAGAAGAGTGAGGGTGTCCTTTCCAAGGATCAACTGGAGGGCATTGAGGTTCCCGCGCTTGGCCAGGAACTCACCGTGACAATCTCCAGTCGCAATGAGGACGGCGCGCTCACCCTCGCTCTCAACAAGGTAGTCGTTCCCAAGGATTGGTCTGCCATCGAAAAGGCCTTCGCCGAGGAAAGCCCGGTCACCGGCACCGTTACCGGACAGGTAAAGGGCGGCCTCACCGTGGACATCGGCGTCCGCGCCTTCATGCCCGCCTCGCGCAGCGGCACCCGCGACGTCTCTGACCTGCACACCTTGCTGGGCAAGGAAATCCGCTGCAAGATCATCAAGCTGGATACCGAAAAAGAGGACGTCGTCGTTGACCGCCGCGCGGTGGTTGAGGCCGAACTCAAGGCCGCCAGGACAGAAGCCTTTGCCGCGGTCGAGTTGGGCTCCCAGGTGCAAGGCACCGTTCGCACCGTGATGGATTACGGCGCCTTCGTCGATGTCGGTGGCGTCGATGGCCTGCTGCACGTCACTGAGATGTCCTACGGCAAGGTTGGCCACCCCTCGGAAGTGGTGAAGGTGGGCGACACCGTCAGTGTCAAGGTCATCAAAAAGGATCCGAAGCAGAACCGCATCTCCCTCAGCCTGAAGCAGACCCAGGAAGATCCCTGGACTCTGGCCGCCAGTAAGCTCACCAAGGGCGAGCGCATCACCGGTAAGGTGGTCCGGCTTGCCGATTTCGGCGCCTTCGTCGAGATCCAACCCGGCGTCGATGGCCTGATTCATCTCTCTGAGATGTCCTGGTCAAAGAAGGCCCGCAAGCCCTCTGACATCCTCACGGTGGGCGAAACCGTCGAAGCTGTCGTCCTGGAGATCAAGCCCGGGCAGAAGCGTATCGGGCTTGGCCTGAAGCAGGCTCACGGTGACCCCTGGAAGGACGTCACCACCAAGTACCCGGTGGGCGCCATCGTGGAGGGCACCGTCACCAACCTCGCCCAGTTCGGCGCCTTCCTTGAGCTGGAAGAGGGCATTGAGGGCATGATCCACATCGCCGATCTGGCCTCGGAAAACCGCATTGAGCATCCTCAGGAAGTCATCAAGGTGGGCGAAACGGTGAAGGCCCAGGTGCTCTCAGTGGAGCTGGATAAGCACCGCATCCGCCTGGGCACGCGCCAGTTGCTGCCGACGCCCGCCGATGATTTCATCCGCGAGCACAAGGTGGGCGACTCCGTTTCCGGGCGCGTCGTCGAGGTGAAAGGCAATCGCGCCAAAGTGGAAATTGCTGAACGCGTCACCGGGCGCTGCACTCTCCCGGGACCCAAGGAAGACGAGGCCCCCTCCAAGTCCTCCTCCAGCAAGGCCAGCATCACTGACCTTGGCGCCATGCTTGCCGCGAAGTGGAAAGAGGGTGGCAGCGCGATTGCTGACCGCAAGCAGGGCGGCGTGCGCGTCGGCCAGATTGCCCGCTTCAAGATCGCGGCATTGGACCCGGAAAAGAAGGCGATTGACCTGGAGTATGTAGGCGGCTAGCCCCTCCAGCGCTCCTCTCTCCGCGGACGGCCGCACCGGCCGTCCGCTTACCCTTCCTCTTCCTCGCTCTCTCCCTCGTCATTCTCGGCCAGCGCCAGGCGCTCAATCAGCACCTTCGCAATGCGATTGCGTTCCATCTCCAGCACCGTGAAGCGGCGGCTTTCATACTCGGTGCTGGCGCCCTTCTCCGGGAAGTCGCCGAACTCGGTCAGCAGGAACCCCGCCAGCGTCTCAAAGCCCGCTCCGGTGGGAAGGTCGATGCCGTACTGCAGTTGCAGGTCGCGGATGGGGATGGTGCCCTCCACCACAAAGGACGGCGCTTCCAGTTTCGGACGCACCGGGCGCGTATCGTGCTCATCCTGAATCTCGCCCACCAACTGCTCCAGCGCATCCTCCAGCGTCACCAAACCCACAATCAGCCCGAACTCATCCACCACCAGCGCCATCTGCTGCCGCCCTTCCAGGAACTCCTGCAGCATCTCGTTCACCGGTTTGGTTTCCGGCACCACCAGATGCCGGCGCAACATATGCCGCAGGTGGAATCGCGGCGAGGGCTTCTTCACGCGGTTGGCCGCGCGCCGCACTTCCCAAACCCGAATCAGGTCCTTGCTGTGCAGCACGCCGATGATGTTGCGCGGGTCATCTTCATACACCGGCAGCCGGGAATAGGCCTCCCGCACCACACAGGCCAGCACATCGCTTAGCGTGGCCGTCACCGGAACGCTCACCACGCTGCCCCAGGGCACCATGATCTCCCGCACGGAAAGCTCCTGTAGATCCAGCGTGCGGTGAATCAGCTTCTCTTCCAGTTCCCCGAATT
>JALOKO010000285.1 GCA_025456495.1 Bryobacterales bacterium
CCTCGCGCGGTTGGCCCTCGCGCGGTTGGCCCTCGCGCGGTTGGCCCTCGCGCGGTTGGCCCTCGCGCGGTTGGCCCTCGCGCGGTTGGCCCTCGCGCGGTTGGCCCTCGCGCTGGCGGCTCTCGCACGGTTAGCCCTCACGCTGGCGGCAGTCCTGGCATTTCCCCGCTGGCAGCGCGCGTCCACAGGATGCGTTCCGCAAAGGTGTTCCGTAAAGGGCAAGGGGGAACCGCGTCCATGCTATCCTCACAACTTGTATCCTCACCCCGACATCCCCTCGCACGTAGGGCCGTTGCCCTCTCTTCGGGCAACCGGCCCGCGGAGCCCGTATGCCTGAACTCCAATGGTGGCAGTGGGCCTTGGGTGCGCTGTGCGCCTTCCTGGTGGGGGTGGCCAAGAGTGGGGTGCCCGGCTTGGGCATGGTCGCTGTGCCCCTGATGATTCTGGCTGTGGGCGACGCACGCGCCAGCATCGCCTGGCTGTTGCCTCTGCTGGTGCTGGCTGACCTGATGGCCCTGCTGTTCTGGCGCCGCCATGCTGACCTGAAGCTGCTGCTGAAACTGGCGCCCTGGGTGCTGATCGGATTACTGGCGGGCGCTTATGCCCTGGTGCTGGACGAGCGTGTTCTGCGCCCCCTCATTGCCGCCATCATCCTGGTGATGCTGGCCATCTATGCCATCCGTCGCTTTCGCCCTAACCTGCTGAGCGGATCCATGCGACCGGAACTCTACGGCGTCGCGGGCGGCTTTTCCACCACCGTTGCCAATGCCGCCGGCCCGGTGATGAACATCTACCTGCTTTCCATGAAGCTCACCAAGGAACAGTTCATGGGGAACACCGTGTGGTTCTTCGCCATCATCAACCTGCTGAAGGTACCGGTCTACAGCTACCACCGGCTGTTTAGCTGGGAGTCCGTCACCTTCGATACCCTGTTGATTCCGGCGGTTCTGGCAGGCGCCTTCACCGGCCGATGGCTCTTCCTGCACATTCCGCAAGCGGTGTTTGAGGCCTTCGTCATCGCCACCACCGTGCTGTCCACGCTGCTGCTGTTCCGATAGTGGACGTTGGCGTCCCGGCGGGATATCCAGGCGCACTCCCAAAGGAAAAAGGACGCGAGTCCAAGGTATCTCCCCCGAGACGGCCCTCGAAGTCGCGTCCAGCTTTGTCCTTCTATTGTGGCACCGGCAGCAGGGCAAAGGAACGTTTGCGCGGAATTCACAGGGTGCTTTTCCACAGATCTTTTCTCTTTTATTATCAACATCCTACGGGCTTATACCTGTGGAAAAGCTTTGAACTTCTTCCGGCGGACCGGCAAGAGCGGCGCATGGGCGGCGGAACGCTAACGGCGCGCACCCGGAAGGGGCAGGTTGGTCACCAGAAGCTTGCCTCCGCTGGTGGCGACGGAAACCCAGCGCTCCTCGCCCGTGAGCGCCCGCAAAGCCTCCACGCGCGGCTGGGCCAACACCAGGTAGTGTCGATCATTTCCCATCCAGCGCATGCGGAACCGCGCGTCGTCCAGAAAGACGTCGGGCGCCCCCGGCCGGTAGCTGCCGTACTCCAGATTGTTCACGCGCCCATTCAGCAGTAAGGCTTCGCGGTCAGCGTAGTAAGGGACGGAACTGAAGGCATAGAATTGGTCGTCCAGCACGAGTTCCCCTGGCGGTGATGCGCGCAGGGCAACCGCCAGGGGTTGCGTGGACAGGTAGGGGTCAAACACCACGAGCGCCTGGCGCGCGGCGGCGAAAAACATCACCATGGCCATCGCCAGAATGAGAGCCGCGCGGTAGCCGCGGAAAAAGAAGCAGCCCAGCACACCCACCAGCATCGCCATGCCCGCCATCAAAAGGGGCAGCCGCAGGTAAGCGAACGCATCCAGGGTAAGGTCCTCCAGATGCCCAAGGGCCAGCGTATAGGCATCCGGGTTGGAACTCAGCGCGCTGGCGATGTCGCCTTGCGCGGGCAGGCCCCAGACGCGCACCAACAGGAACACGATGGCGGCCAAGGCCACCACGAACACCGCGCCGGTTATCTGGCGGGCCAGCGCATCCAGGCGACCCTCGCGCGCCATCACGCCTCCCACCAGGATGGCAAAGGCCGCGTAGGCGGGCATCGTGTAGTATTCCTGGGTGGTGGAAAGGGTGAAGAAACCAAGCACGAAACCAATCATGCACAGGCACAGCAGACGTGTGCGGGCTGCTCGATTGCCGGCGTGAAAATGAAGGCGCGCCACCCCCGCCAGCCAGGCCGTCCACGGAAACACCCACAGCAGTTGATACAGCCAGAACTGAAGGCGCGGCACCGTGTTGTAGTCCCGCGGATAGCGCAGATTCAGAAAGCGCAGCAGATGCTCGTTGAAGAAGTAGAACCAGAAAAAGCCGCGATACTGCCCTGGCCCCGCGTGCAGGTCAAAGGCCAGCAACGGGGGGTTGGCGATGGCTGCCAGCACGTGCCAGGGTCCGGCTGTCAGCACCGCCACGGCGGCCATTTCCGGCAGGTGCAAGCGGCGCCAGGTTGCCCAGCGAAAGGCCTCGCGCGTCACCAGCAGATACAGGCCCATCGCCCCCGCCGGGATCACGAAGGCCAGCAACCCCTTGATGAGCGCGCCCAACCCAAAGCAGAGTCCCATGGCCATGGCCCAACGGCGCGGGTCACGCTGCTGGGGTTCCATCATCACCAGGAAACACCACAACCCCGCCAGGATGCTTAGCGACAACATCCCGTCAGAGATCATCATGCGTGTGAACAGAAACAGTCCCACGCAGCTGCTCATCACCAGCCCCGCATAGAGGCCCACCTTTGCGTCAAAGGCCCAGCGAGCCATCCTCGCCGTGGAGAAGCAAAGCAGGATAGCAGCCAGCGCGACGGGCAGCCGGGCGCTCCAATCATGGACGCCAAAGACCCCGAAACTCGCCGCCATCAGCCAGTACTTGAAGGGCGGCTTCTCCAGATAGGCGATGCCGTTGATGTGGGGTGTAATCCAATCGCCGCTCCGCAGCATGTTGCGCGCGATGACCGCCTGCACGGAGTCCACGTCGTCCATCAGGTAAGGCGGGCTGGCCATCCCTGCCCCGAACACCGCCAACGCAAACAGCAGCACCACCCATTCCGGACGTGCGTACAGCAGATGCAGCATGCGCTCGCGAAACGAGTACGGGTTTGGCGGTGCGGTTAGGGTTGCCATCGCCCCCGTTCCCTGCCCTGTGTGGCGGCCCTACTCATACCGAAGCGCCTCAGCCGGCGGAATCTTCGCCGCTCTTCCCGCCGGATGCAGCGTGGCCAGGAAGCTCACCAACAGGGTGATGCCCGCAATCCAGAACGCATCCGCCCAGCGTGGCGCGAAGGGCACATAGCTGAGCGCGTACACCTCAGCGTCCAGCTCAATCCAACGATAGGTATCGGCCAGGAAGCTCAGGGTGTAGCCCGCGGCCAGGCCCACCACCACGCCCACGACGGCAATCAGCAACCCCTGCAGGATAAAGATGCGACGGATCTGCCCGCTCTTGGCCCCCATCGACATCAGCAGCGCAATGTCACGATGCTTTTCCATCACCAGCATCACCAACACGATGAAGATGTTCAGCGCCGCCACCATCTGGATGAGGCTGATGGTGATCACCGTCACCACCTTCTCCAGGCGCAGCGCGTTCAGGATCTGCCGGTTCGACTCCATCCAGGTCTGCGCCACCAGCGATGCGCCCGCGACCTCCGCGGCCCGCGTGGCGATCCGTGGCGCCTGATAGATGTCATCCAGGCGCAACTCAATCGCGTTCACCACATCGCCCACGCCAAGAATGCGGCGCGCGTTCTGCAGCGAGGCAAAGGCCCAGTTCGCATCGATGTCGTAAAAGCCCGTCTCCACAATGCCCACCACGCGAAAGCGCATTGAGAGCGGCCGCGGACCAAAGGGCGTCAACTCGCCGGCGGGGTTGATGACGTTCACCACGCTATTGCGCACCATGCCTGTGCGCTCTGCCAGCTTGGCTCCCAGGACGATGGCGGGCAGCGGATCCTGCTCGGCAAGGCGCCCTGCCTCGCCTTGCTTCACCGCTTCCGTCAAGCGCGCCATGGCCGCTGTGTCCGTCACATCCAGCCCCTTCAGCACACCGCTTTCAGTCAATTGCGGACCCGTAAGGATCACCGTCCCATACAGGGCGCCAGACGCCTCCGCGACGCCCGCCAACTCCCGCAGCCGGACAACCTGCTGCTGCCAATCGGCGATGCCTTCCCCGGGGGTCTTCTCCACCAGATTGATGTGCGCAGTCGCCCCCAGCAGGCTTTCCTGCAGATTGTTGCGAAAGCCATTGTTGATAGCCAACGCAATCACCAAGGCCATCACCCCCGCCGCCACGCCGACGATGGAAATCACCGTAATCAACGAAATGGCGGCGTTCTTCCGCTTGGCGCGCAGATAGCGCTTGGCGACGAAGAACTCAAACGACGCGGGACCCACGGCCGCTAGCCTTCCAGCCCGACTGCCGGCTCGGCCTCACCCGCCGGTTCCGCCTCCAACGCACGCAGCGTGCGCGCCAACCCGATGGCCCCCTCAGGCCGCAACTGCGGAAACAGGATGACGTCCCGAATGGAGCGGTTCCCTGTCAGCAACATCGTCAGCCGGTCAATGCCGATGCCCTCACCACCCGTGGGGGGCATGGCGTAACACAGGGCGCGCACGTAGTCCTCATCCATCTGGTGCGCTTCCTCGTCCCCACGCTGCTTCATCTCCAACTGCATCTCGAAGCGCCGCCGCTGCTCCTGCGGATCGTTCAGCTCAGTGTACGCGTTGCCAATCTCCATGCCCGCCGCATAGATCTCAAAGCGGTCCACCATGGCCGGGTTGTCCACGCTTTGCTTTGACAGCGGCGACAACTCTACGGGGTATTCGTAAATGATGGTGGGCTGGATGAGGTGTCGTTCGGCCACGCGCTCAAAGATGTCGCCCAACGCCTCACCGGGGCTTCCCTTGTCGGAGTGTCGGGCAAGCCACTCCGGATTGCTGATGTCCTCCATGGACGGCTTCGCCGCATCGGGCCAGTATTCCTGCACCGCCTCCCGCATGGTGAGCCGACGCAGGGTGGAAAAGTCCAGGGTGTGGCCGTTGAACTCCACCGCCGTGCCGCCAGTGGCATCAATGGCCACCTGCCGCAGCAGCTCCTCGCTAAGATCCATCAGCCCCTCGTAATCGGTGTAGGCCTGATAGAACTCCAGCATCGTGAACTCAGGATTGTGTTGGGTGGAGATGCCCTCATTGCGGAAGTTCCGGTTGATCTCGGACCCGCGATCGATGCCGCCCACCACCATCCGCTTCAAGTACAGCTCCGGGGCGATGCGCAGGTAGAGGTCAACATCCAGCGTGTTGTGATGCGTCACGAACGGACGCGCGGCCGCGCCGCCGTACACCGGTTGCATCATTGGAGTCTCCACTTCCAGGAAACCCCTCGCCTCCAGTTGCCTTCGCAGTGAGGCGATGATGCGCGCCCGCGTCACAAAGGTCTCGCGGGTCTCCGGGTTGGCGATCAGGTCCAGGTAGCGCTGCCGGTAGCGGGTCTCTACGTCCTCCAGCCCGTGCCACTTCTCAGGCAGCGACAGCAGGATCTTCGACAGGAATTCCAACTGCTGCGCATGTACCGTCAACTCACCGGTGCGTGTGC
>JALOKO010000286.1 GCA_025456495.1 Bryobacterales bacterium
CTAACGGAGCTTCGAAAAGTCCGTCGCCTTCATGTATACGCTTTCCACCTTCTGGTTGATCTTGCCGTTCCGTTCGCTTTCGTCGCGGGCCTTCAGCCATGCCGGATCACTGCGAAAGCCATCCCAACTCCTCTTGGCGGCGTCCATGCTGGCGTGCTCCACGATATAGATGAGGGTGTTCTGTGACCGCTCAGCGTCAGTAGGAACCCAATAGCCGACGTTCTTCATCCCGTGCTTTTCAAACAGGGCGGTGGTGTGATTCTTAAACCGCGCCAGAAGGTCCGGTAGCTTACCGGGCATGGTGGTGTAGGTGCGCAATTCGTACACCTTTCCATCCTGGGCGAGGGCTGGCGATACGGCGCCAAGGGCAACCAGCAGCATGGCGAATACAAGGGACTTCAACATGGCGGAGATCCTTTCCGGAAGGTGGGGTTCAGACGGGGACCCTCGGCCGCACACTGTACGGCTAATCGATCTATCGTACCCGAAATCCCCGCACCCGGCGAGGTGATGCCGTGCATCCCTGTGCCTCGACAGATGACGCCGCGCCTGTGACGCCGCGCCAGGACAGGTGATGCTCTGCCTGCATCCCTTCCTGAAGTCGCCGGCCCTGTCGCCGGGGCGCGTGCTGCGCCAGCTCACCGCGACGTGATAGGTTGCTAAGCGCGATGACGATCCACTCCACGTTGGTCAACCATGCCGGGGTGTCAAGGCGTGCGCTGCTTGGCGGCGCCCTTGCTGCACCTGCGGTGCTGCAATCGCAGCAAGCCTCGCGTCCGCCCAACCTGCTCTTCTTCTTCCCTGACCAATGGCGCTATGACTGGACACCCTTCACGCCGGGCCTGGACGTGCGGCTGCCAGTCTTGGAATCGCTGGCCGCGCGCGGTGTACGCTTTACCCGAACGGTGGTCGCCAGTCCGGTGTGTGCGCCGTCACGCGCCTGCCTGGCAAGTGGTCGCGAGTATGACCATTGCGGCGTCCCCAGCAATGCCTACAACTATCCACTGGAGCAGACCACCTACTACCGACGCCTGCGTGACCAAGGCTACACCGTACTGGGCTGCGGAAAGCTGGACCTTCACAAAGCCACGGAAGATTGGGGTGTGGATGGCCGACGCCTGGTGACGGACTGGGGCTTTACCGACGCCGTCGACAACGCGGGTAAGTAC
Organism: Bryobacterales bacterium; assembly: GCA_025456495.1. Classification (GTDB taxonomy): domain Bacteria; phylum Acidobacteriota; class Terriglobia; order Bryobacterales; family Bryobacteraceae; genus JACTMJ01. The sequence continues at coordinate 1,170 of JALOKO010000286.1, forward strand.
GATGCCATCCGCAGCACCGTGCGCAATGGTCGTCCCATGGATCCCTTCATGGAGCATCTGCGCCAGCGCGGATTGTTGGGGGCGCACCTGGACGACTTCAGCCGTCGCACCGGCAAACAGGGCTTCACCAATTGCGACCCCTGCCCCTTGCCCGACCCGGATTATGGCGATATCTGGAGCACCACCCAAGGCCTTGACTTGTTGCGGCAGGCGCCAAAGGGCAAACCCTGGCACCTGGTCTTCAACTTCCCTGGGCCACACAATCCCATGGACATCACCCGTCGCATGCATGCCTCCGTCCACGGCAGAAGCTACCCTCAACCCATCCGCAGCCGCGAGTACAGCGCGGCCGCGCACAATGCCATCCGGCAGAACTATACCGCCATGTGTGAAACCATCGACCAACAGATGGGCCGCGTCCTGGCGGAGGTAGAGGCCCGCGGGGAACTCGACAACACCCTCATCGCCTTCACCAGCGACCACGGCGAGATGCTGGGCGACCATGAACGCTGGACCAAAAGCGTTCCCCATCAGGCCTCCATTGGCGTGCCGATGATTGTCGTCGGGCCGGGCGTGCAGCCGCGAGTGAGCGATGCGCTGGTCAGCCACATGGATCTGACGGCCACCTTTTTGGATTACGGTGGCGCACCAGCCCTACCCGGCATGGCCTCGCGGAGCTTGCGACCCCTGCTGGAGGGCCGCGCGCCAGCGCATCGGGATGTCGTCCTCTCTGGCCTAAACAAGTGGCGATGCGCGTGGGATGGCCGCTACAAGCTGGTGCGGAACTTCCCCTATCGCGAAGTGGAAGTGGAGGGCGCTGGTGCCACCACACAAGAAGTGCTGTTCGACCTGCTGGACGATCCGCACGAAACGCGGAACATCGCCGCGGCCAACCCGCACCACGTAGAGCGGCTCCGCGCGCGCCTTGGCGGTTGAGCTTGATCCGAAGCGCGACGGGTTTTCGGGCTGTTCAGTGACGCGCCATGATGACCAGAAACCCGAAAGCCCAAGCCACTTCCGCCAAGGTGCTGATTACCTTTGGTCTGATGTTCGCCGCTGGCGGCATGCTGCTGATTCCCCTGATGGCCTTCCTTCACGTATCGGCCAATGAGACACGCAATTGGCAAACCACCGAAGGCAAAGTCACCACCAACATCGTGCGCCGCCAACTCACAGGGCACACAGCGCGCACCGGGCGCAGTCGCTTCCGCAGCGGCGACAACCGCGGGGTGGAGTTTGCCCCTGCGGCTACCTACCGCTATCAGGTGAACGGCCAAACCTTCACCTCCAGCCGCTATGGCCTTGGCCAGGGAATGCCCCGCTTTCGGGAGGAAGTAGAGGCACGGGCCTACCTCAACGATGGCTTCACCGCGGGGTCGAAGGTGACGGTACACTACGATCCCAAGGACCCTTCCAGCGCCGTGCTCTCCATTGGTAGCAGCTCCGTGTTCTTCTACATGGGGCTGTTCGGTGTTGCCTTACTTGCCGCCGGCGCCCTCTTCGTCTGGCTGGGACGCAGATCACTGTGGGTGGCGCGTTCTGCCTCCGCTGCTGCCGTCGGGAACCCTGTCGGCCCCATGGCGCAACCATCGTGGCCTCAGCGATGAGCAGCTCCACCAAGACTCCACAGCCGCAACGGTCCGGCGCTTCGGCATCCTCATCGGCGATCGTGCAAGATAAGCGCGAGTTGTCGAAAGCCCTCTTCATTCTCGGTCCGGCGACGATGGTGCTGGGCCTGGTGCTGCTGGCGGCGATGATCTTCCAGCTTAGCCGGGCTGACCAGACACAGGACTGGCTGGAAACCGAAGGCGTCATCACCAGCCACCGCGTGACGCGCAGTTTCGTTGGAACGCGGTCATCCACGGAGCGCGCGAACTATATCCCCAGGGCGACCTTCACCTACCAAGTGAACGGCCAGCGGTTCACCGGCCAGCAGTACACCATTGGCGCCAGCATGCAGACGTTTCCTACGGCGTTACAAGCGCGCGGGTATCTGCGCAAGGAGTTCCCCGAGGGCGGGCGGATGGCAGTGTACTACAACCCCAGGGACCCGCAAGACGCCGTCTTGAAGCGCGGCGGTGGTGGCGACTTGAAATGGATTACTGTCGCCGCTGTGCTCATCACGCTGCTGGGCCTGTGGCTAGTGTGGACGGCGGTTCGCTTGCGCCGCACCGCCCTCAAACTCAGCACGATTGCTTCCTAGCGCTCTGTCTCCGGGCTGCGGCCACGCTTCTTCCACCACACGTCCGGCCGACGGTCTGGCCCCAAATGCGGATTGGGCTCCACCATCATCCCGTACAATTCGGGTCGGCGCGCCTTGATGTAGGATGGTCCCGATGCCAGCCCACGCTTGGCGGGGTCCAGGGTCGCGGTCACCACTTCATCACCCAGCTTCCGGCACTCCACCAGAATCTCGCCATAGGGATCCAGGATCAATGAGCCGCCCGGCTTGATGGTGCCGCCCTCCACGCCAATCGGATTGGCATACACGGCGAAGACGCCGTTCTCCCAGGCGCGTGTCGGCAGCCAACGCAGAATCCAGCCACGCCCCTTCGGCCCGTCGAACTCCTGGCGGCAGCGCACCGGGTCCAGTTCGCGATTGTGCCAGATCTCTGGCGCCACCGTGCCTCGTCCGGGCATGGGCGATTGCAGGCAGCCCGTCACATGCGGCATCAGGATGATGTCGGCTCCCATCATCGCGGTCATCCGCACGTTCTCTGGCAGGTTGTTGTCGTAGCAGATGAGAATGCCGAAGGTGCAGCCCAAGTGCGAAAACACGGTGTAGGAATCGCCACAGGTCAGGGTGTCGCTGATGAAGGCGTGCAGCTTCCTGTGCCTGGCGACAAAGCCTTCAGGCGACACCACGACGAAGGTGTTATACAGCTTGCCCTCATGCACCTCCACCAGTCCCGCACCGATGGAAAGCCCCACCTTGCGCGCGATGGTGACCAGCCGCTTGGTCGACGGCCCCTCGGGCACCGGCTCCGCCAGATGTTCAATCTCTTTGCGCGACAGGGTTTCCAGGAAGGTGTAGCCGCTGATGCAACATTCGTGAAAACACACCAGTTCCGCGCCGTCTGCCTTGGCCAGGGCGCTGAGATGCTCAATCGCTTTCAGGTTGTCATCCTTGTCGCCGTCGGCCGCCTGAAATTGTGCGGTTGCAATGCGTAGCTGTTTCATTGTTCCCTCAACGGGCTTCCACCCACACCGGGCTGCTCCAGGCAAGCTCTCCGTTCGCCTGCACCACACGAACGTAATACCAGTTCACCGCCGCACCCTCATCTTCGTCTTCCACCGTGAACTGCGTCTGGTAGTTTTCCGCGAATACCAATCGGTGCAGCATCGCGCTCTCCCAGGGAAACTTATCGGTGAATAACATCTCATTAGATTCGGAGAGCTGTCCCAAAGTCTGCACCAGTTGGCAGGGCTTGGGCCTGGTACACACGGCCCGCACCACCGTTTGGGCGTCACCCTGAATGCGTAGGACGATGGCCTTCTGGGAGTAGTCATCCACCTGCTGCTTCAGTGCCGTGAAGCTCTTCACATGGACGTGCGACGCATCGCGGCTGAGCACTTGGTCGCGCCGGAACTCATCCATGGGGCCGGTGACGAAGCAGGTCTGCAGGTCTTCGATGCGCCCGCCTTCCACCTCCAGCCGGAAATCCCAGTCGGCGGTGCCACCCCATCCCAGCGCGGGCCAGGGTCCCCACCCGTATTCGAACCGCAGCACCACGGGCCGCGCCCACCGCGATGCCGCTGGAATGCGATCCATGGGGAAATCGCGGTGAACGACGCGGTTGTTCTTCAGGATCTCCACGCGCTCCACCTCGTCCCATCCACGCACGGCCACCTGCATTTGTCGCTGCCGCGTGTAGGGCAATTCCTGGCCCATCAGTTGGCCATTCAACGAGAAGTCGAGGTCGATACGGTCCCCGGTCACGGCATAACAGCGCCGGTTGCGCAGTGCATCAAAGATCCCCTCGCGCGTCAGTTCCGCCGTCTTCACCGCGGCCAGCCCCTCGCGGTAGGCGCCGGGATAGCCGAGGTGATCGTCCGTGCTGGCGATGACGCCGAAGCGGAGTCCTTGCGCCAGGTAGTGATGCAGGGTGTGGCGGGTCCAGCGACCACCTTCGGTATGGCGCTTGTATGGGTGCGGCGCCCGGTCGTGTTCCGCGCATCCCCACTCGGAGTGGATCTCAAGCACAGGGGACACGCGAGGATCCACAGCCCTTGCGTTGATGCCTCGATGCCCCAGGCGATTGCCCGGATGGTGTGGAATCAGGATTGCGCCTCGCTCCAGGGCAAACTGCTGCAGCTCCTTCAGGTTGGCGATGAGATTGTAGTCGCCCTTCAGGTCAGGAAACAGAATATGGTAGTCGCCCTCCGCCGCGCCATGCCGCTCGTAGGCCAGCATGGTGACGAATTTGCCGGGATTGTCGAAGGCGCGGGCAT
>JALOKO010000287.1 GCA_025456495.1 Bryobacterales bacterium
TCACCGCGGGCGGGCGCCCATTGCTGGCGATACCCGTTGACGGGGATTCTGTCGTGGTGCGCCATGACCCGAAGTAGCGTTCCAGCAGCGTCAGCACCTCGTGGCTGGGCGGCAGGTCGCCCACCAGCACAAGCACGGCTTCGTGCGGGCCGATACGGCTGGTCCACATGGCCGTGAGGTCAGTCCGTTCCAGAGCCAGGATATGCTCGGGTTCGGGGCTGGTGACGGCGTAGGGATGTTCCCCGAACACCTGTTGGTAGAGCCGGGCATCGGCCCAGTAGCCAGCTTCGGAACGCTCCACCATCAGTTCCTGGATGCGGTTCTGTTTGTGTAAGGCCAGTTCCTCTTCCGGATAGACGCTATCCAGCAGACACTCCGCGAAGAGGGCAAGGAAGGGCTCCAGGTTGTCTTCCAGGACGCCGCCGGAGCCGACAAAGAAATCGTCAGAAGCGGAGAAGTGCAGGTTCGCCCCCAGCAGCGCGGTGGCGTCAGCCAACTGGCGCGCGGTGTGCTGCCGGGTACCATCGTTCAGCATGCTGCAGAGCGTTTCGGCGATGCCGGTGCGAAGGGGCGGATCCACGCGATTTCCGCCTGGAATGCCCAGCCGAACACTCACTGACGGGAAGCGGGTGTCGCGTAGCAGCACCACGGCTAAGCCGTTGCTGAGGGTGTGCTCTTCAAAACGAGGAATGCGCACCACGGGGAGGGAGGGCGCGATGGGGGGGATGCGACGATCGAGGGCAGCCATTAGGCGTCACCCCCTTCGGCAGCTTGGGCGGCCAGCGTGGCAGGGCGTACTTCCATGGCTGCCTGTTGATGGCGATGGAAGAGGCGGCGGGCGAGGTCCTGAATCTCGTGGGCCTCCACGCGCAGCAGGCGGTGCAGGTCTTCGTTCACCAAACCGGGGTCGCCGTCGAAGAGTTCGTAACGGCCTAGGGTCATCCCGCGACTGAGGCAGCTTTGCATCTGTGCGATGCGGCTGGAGCGCAGCATGGCGCGGGCGCGACGCATTTCGTCCTCCATGACGCCGTCGCTGGCGATGCGGGCGAATTCGGCCTCCACCTGCGTGCGCAGCTCGTCGGCACTGCAGGCGGGATTGTATAGGAAGAAAAGGGAATACCGGCCGGGATCGCGGTAATCCACGCTGGAGGCGAAGGGCCAGCCAAGCGCGGCTTCGAACTGGATTACGCTCTGCTCCTCTTTCACCAGGCGCTGGAACAGGCGGCAGCTTTCCCCGGCGGTGAGCACCATATCCAGCAGCACGAGCGTGAAGTAATCGTCGCTGCGGCGGGGTGGGCCGGGATAGCCCAACACCAGGGCTGGCACCTGGGCCAGGGGGTCTTCCACCACATCCCAACTGCTTTCGGTTTGCGCCGGCTCCAGCAGGGAGCGCCGCTCGGGTTGGGGTTGGGCAGGGATGTCGCCGAAGTATTCCTCCACCAGACGTCGCGCCTCAGCGGGATCAAAATCCCCTGAGATGGTCAGCACGGCGTTGTTCGGCGCGTAGTAGGTACGGAAAAAGGCGTGGACATCTTCGACGCTGGCGGCATCGAGATCCTGAAAGCTTCCGATGAGCGAGTGGCTGTTCTGCCAGTTGCGATAGGCCACCTCAGGCCAGCGCTCCAGCAGGGCGGTGGCGTAGGGCTGGTTGTCGAAGCTCATCAGCCGTTCCTGCTTGACGGCATCGCGCTGATTGTCGAGATTGTCCTGGGTGACGGCCAGGCCGCGCATGCGGTCCGCTTCCAGCCACAAACCCAGCGCCAGTTGGGTGGAGGGCAGCACCTCAAAGTAATCCGTGTAGTCCCAGTGCGTTGAGCCGTTCATGGTGCCGCCGTTGCTCTCAATCCACTGGAAGTGCATGCCCTTGGGAGCGTTCTCAGAGCCCTGGAACATCATGTGTTCGAAGAGGTGGGCGAAGCCGGTCTTGCCCTCCACTTCCACGCGGCTGCCCACGTCAAACAACAGATAGACAGCCACCACGGGCACGGAGGAATCGCGCGACAACACCACGCGCAGTCCATTGGGTAACTGAAAGCGCTCAAAGGGAATACGGAAGTCTTTCACGGGGTAGTGGATCCTGAGAACGGCCCATGCTTCGCGGCATGCGACCCTGTCTCACAAGGGTAACATGTGGGGCTTGGGGACCCGGTGGGGCGTGGCGTGGGCTGATTGCGGTGCGCGGACGGAATCCGCCGGAAAACCGCTAGCGAATCCGGTAGACGAAAGCATCGGCGACGAACCGGTCCCCAATCATTTGCCCTCCCAGGCGCATACCTTCCACAGACTTCGCTTTTGAGAACATACGGCGGAGTGCCCGGATCATAGGGTCTGACATCTTCAAGATCAACAACGGTGGGGTCCGTTCCAGGGAGATGCCAGCGGCAGTCAACGCATCATGCACCAGGCGATAGGCCTGGGAGGGAGCGGCAACATCAAGGCGTGTGGATGCCAAGACGAAGCGCCAGTCCTGATACTCATCGGCGTACAGCCAGAGGGCCACACTGACACGGAGGTCCGCGCTGTCCAAAGCGTCCACGAACGCCAGACCAGTTTCGAATTCAGCAGCTACCAATGCCGACTGATCCAAACCATCACCCCTAGCTTGCGATGAGCAATTGCATGCACTAAAGCCTGTGCGTCGACAGGGTTGATTTTGCGATATCGACTCTGCTCGAACGCGGGACGTCGGGTACAGTCGCTCTTCCCCTAGAGCGGCTTGTAGCACTTGCGGTGGGCGCTGCATTCGTACTCGTCGGCAATGACACCGTCGGGGCCGAGGCAGGTTTGGGTTTTCAGGCACCAGAAGGCGCGGTCGTTGGAACGGGGGACGCCGGGAGTGGGTTCGTTCAGCACCCACATGCCCTTCCAGCGTAGATTCTGGCAGCGGTCTTCGTCCATGTGGGTGAGGCCGGGTTGTTCCATGGGGAGGCTCCTGGGGGGGGGGCGGCCCCGCCCTGGATGCCAATCTCCAGGGCGGGCCGGTTGAGGGACGGTTAGCCCTTGGCGGCTAGCAGGGCGCGCTTCAGCGCAGCCTTCGCCAACTGGACCTTGTAGGCGTTCTTGCTCAAGGGGCTGGCTGCGGCCACGGCGGCTGCAGCGGCGCTCTCGGCGTTGGCTTCCGTGAGGGGCTTACCGGTGATGGCCGCTTCGGCTTCCTTGCTGCGCCAAGGCTTGGGGGCGACATGCCCGAGGGCGATGCGTGCCTCGCTGACGTTGGCGCCGCTCATCTTCACCATCACGGATGCCGTGGCCAGCGGCCAATCGAAGGCCTCGCGCTGGCGCACCTCATAGGTGGCGCTGCGTGATCCGCGTGCGACGGGCAGCAGAATCTCCGTGAGGATCTCATTGGGTTTGAGATCCACTTCCCGCTCCGTGCCGGACGCAGGAACACGGAAGAAGTCCTCCGCGCTTACCTCGCGGACGCCGGAAGCGGAGGCGATCTTCAGCTTCGCACCATAGGCCACCAGGGCCGGACCGAAGCTGGAGGCGCTGACGAAGAAGACCTTGTTGGCATGGCCCAGGATGGCGTGATACTCGTTCTCGCCGTCGGGAACGAGGCTCTTGCCATCAGCGCTGGTGGCCAGCAAGCCAAAGCCGTTGCGGTAATACCAGCAGCGCGGACGCTGGCACAGGTCACCGCCCAGCGTACCCATGTTGCGCATCTGCGGACTGGTGATGCCCAGGGCAGCCGCACGCAGGGCCGGGAACTCCTCGCCCAGCATGCGGTTCTTCACCAGTTCGTCAATGGTGACCGCGGCGCCGATGCGGAAGCCGCCGTCGCTGGTGCGCTCCATGCCCTTCAGCTCCTTCAGTCCCTTGATGTTCACCACGGTCTTCGGAGCGTAGACCTCCTGCTTCATGAGGCTGATGAGGTCAGTGCCGCCTGCCAAAATCGCGGCGTCGTCCCAGGAATTACCCAGGGAAGCCAGGGCCTCCTTGAGGTTCTTTGGGTTTGAGTAGGAAAAGGCTTTCATGAGCTGGACCTCCCATTAAGCGCGTCCAGGACGCGGCGCGGGGTAAGGGGAACCATGGGGACGCGAACGCCGATGGCGTTGGCGACAGCGTTGCCGATGGCGGCGATACCGCCCACCGTGGGTGGCTCACCCAAGCCGATGATGCCGCGGGAATCGTTGGCCTCATCCACTTCCAGTTCGCACACCATTTCGCCGATGTCCGGGGCGCCGGCGAGCTTGTAGAACTCCATGTCCGCGTTCAGAAAACGTCCGGTCATCTCGTCGACGATGCGCTCCTCGAAGAGACTTCCGCAGACGTTCATGATCATGGCGCCGTAGACCTGGCTCTCAGCGGTCTTGGGGTTCACCACCAGGCCGATATCCTGCACGGCGACGATCTTGTCCAGCACCACGACGCCGGTTTCCATATCGACAGTGACCTCCGCCATCTGGACACCGCCCACGCCGCCGGTGTTCAGGCCACGGGGGTTGCGTGGATTGTTGCGGCCTTGCGCCTCAATGGGAGCCACTCCCAGCTTCTTGCAGGCTTCCGTCCAGGACATGCCCTTGCTCGGATTGCCCTTCACCTGGATGCGTCCGCCCTTGGCCTCCAGATCGCCGGGGGCGGCGTTATCCAGGCCGGGGGCGACCTTTTCGAACAGCAGATTCAGGGCGTCGGTTGCGGCTATCCGCGTGGAGGAGGAAACGCCGCCGACGGTGGTGGATCCACCCGAAGCGCCCGAGGCCGGATAGGCGTTCTCGCCAAGCTTGACGAGCACGCCGTCCATCGGCAGGCCCAGGGTTTCGGCGGCGACCTGCGTCATGATGGTGCGGGTGCCGGTGCCCAGGTCCTGCGTGCCGCATTCGATTTCCACCGTGCCATCCGGGTGGATGCGCGCGGTGGCCGTCGACTCGTGGCCAGCGCCACCCCAGGTGTTCACGCCGATGCCCAAACCTTTTGCCAGATAGCCCTGCCGGCTCTTGCCGCGGCCCTTCCACTTCGATGCCCACTCAATGTGCTTGGCGGCCTTGTTCAACTGCCGGGTGTAGACATCCTCGCGGGTGGTGAGGCTGCAATTGGCCAGGAAGACTTCCAGGGGATCCTTGCCCATCACCGCTGCCAGGTCGTCCATCGCGCAGCAGGTGAGATAGCTCGCCTGCGGATGGTTGGGCGCCCGCCACGCACGCTGCCCGCCATTGTTGGTGGAGATGGCGTGGTGGTTCTTACGCTGATTGGGAATCTTGGTGAACACGTAGGGGATGGGTGGTATGTTGCCCCCGCCGATCCCGCCGCTGGCCCAACTCTCGCTCTCCCACAGGGTGATCTTTCCGCTGGCGTCGGCGCCCACCGTCACCTTGGCGTAGTGGGAAGGACGATTGCCAGCGATCATCAACTCGATATTCCGGTCAAGGAAGAACTTCACCGGACGGCCACCGGATTCCTTGGACAAGCGTGCGCAGAAGGCGCCCCATTGGTCGCTTTGGAACTTGCTGCCAAAGCCGCCGCCGATGTGATCCTGGTGGACCTTAATGGCGGTGGCGGGCACTTCCAATTGCGCACCCAAATCGCCGGCGTAGTTGGAAACCGCCTGCGTGGACGGCCAACTGGTAATCTCGTTGCCCACCCACTGAATCACTTGTCCGTGCGGTTCCAGACAGCAGTGGGTA
>JALOKO010000288.1 GCA_025456495.1 Bryobacterales bacterium
CCACTTTGCCATGACCAGGAGCGGTTGAGGATCACCACAGGTACCCATCGCCAAGACGTGTCGGTCAACGACGGGTACTTTTGTGCTGACGGCTGACACTGTGCTGACGGCTCACACTGTGCTGACGGCCGACACTGTGCTGACGGCTGACGGCGTCCCCGCGTGAGGATTGCGAACGCCCGGGGCTGGCGCTACACTTCCCGGATGGCAGCGAAACCCAGTTCCATCGTTGACTATCTGGACAGTCTGCCGGAAGACCGTCGCGGTGCGCTTCTGCAGGTGATGGCGGTTATCCGCCAGAACCTACCAGAGGGCTATGAAGAAGGGATGCAGTATGGCATGGTGGGCTACTACGTCCCGCACCGTCTTTACCCCGCGGGATATCACACGAATCCGAAGGAGCCGTTGCCCTTCCTGTCCTTAGCGTCGCAGAAGAACCACATGGCGCTGTACCTGTTCTGTGTGTACACGGCTTCCAGCGAAGAGGCCTTCCGGCAAGCATGGAAGAGGTCCGGCAAGAAGCTGGACATGGGGAAGTCCTGCGTACGGTTCAAGAAGGTTGACGATCTTGCGCTGGATGTCATCGGGGAATGGATTCGCGCCATGCCTGTGCCGCGGTTCGTGGCGGCCTACGAGGCATCGCGGCTGTCTGGCCAATAGGCGGCTGTCTGGCCAATAGGCAGCGATCTGGCCAACAGGCAGCGATCTGGCCAACAGGCGGCGGTTCCGCCAAGGCGGACCCCAGGGTCGATTGCTACGACAAGCCCTGTTGTACCCCGGGGAACCTGTGAAACACTGATGCGGTGATGCACCGCAGGAACTTTCTCCATTTCAGCGCCGCCACTGCCTTGCTGGCCGCATGCGACCGTCCAGCGTCTGTAGCAACAGCGCCCGCTTCGCCTTGGGGTAATCCGCCCAACATTGTGCTGGTGATGGCCGATGACCTGGGCTACGGCCACCTGGGCAGCTATGGGCAAAAGGTCATCCGCACGCCGCATCTGGATCAACTGGCCGCCGAGGGAATGCGCTTCACCCATGCCTACGCGGGATGCACGGTGTGTGCTCCTTCGCGCAGCGCGCTGTTGACCGGCTTGCACACCGGGCACACGCCCGTACGCACCAATGCGGGCGGGGCGCCCTTGCCAGCCGGGACACCCACCATCGCCACCATGCTGCAGGCGGCCGGGTATCGCACGGGCTGTTTCGGCAAGTGGGGTCTGGGCAGTGAGGGAACCGAAGGCGAACCCAACCGGCATGGCTTCGATGAGTTCCTGGGGCCTTTGCACCAGGTACACGCCCAGTATTCCTATCCGACGCATCTGTGGAGAAACGGCCAACGATACGAACTTCCGGGGAACCACGATGGACAGCAGGGGCAGTATGCGCCCGATGTCATGCACCAGGCGGCGTTGGACTTCATTCGCGGCGCCCGGCAGCCCTTCTTCCTCTACCTGCCCTCGCTGATCCCACATCACGAGTTTCAATCACCGGCGCACACGCTGGAGCCCTACCGCAATCGCTTCGACGAGACGCCCTTTCTTCGTGAGGACCGTGGCTTTGTTCCGCAGCCCCGACCTGCTGAGCACTTCGCGGGCATGGTGGCGCGGCTGGATGAACACGTGGGTGAACTGCGCCAGTTGCTGGCCCAGCGCGGCTTGCTGCGGAACACGCTGTTCCTGTTCACCAGCGACAACGGCCCCATTGGCGACACCCCCAGCATCACGAACAGCTTTGATGGGGCGGGTCCGTTGCGCGGCTTCAAGCGTGACTTGTATGAAGGCGGCCTTCGCGTGCCGTTGCTGGCCTGTCATCCTGGCCGGATTGCGGCGGGAAGCGTCTGCGAAAGCCCCGTCGCGGCCTGGGACCTTCTTCCCACGTTCAGCGAGCTGGCGGACGCTGGCCTGCCTGGGGGCTTGGCCCCGGATGGGGTGTCCCTGGCCCGAGTGTTCTACCAACAGGAGACGCTGTCAACGCGTCCGCCACTGTATTGGGAAACCGGCAGCGGCCTACAGCGCAAGCAGGCGGTGCGCATCGGGCACTGGAAGGCGGTACGTCAAGGGGCGGGTCGGCCCTTGGAGCTGTACGACCTGCGCGCTGACCCCGGCGAATCTAACGACGTTAGCGCATCGCAGCCAGAACTGCTGCAGCAGGTGGAGGCTTATCTGGCGAACTGTCGCGTGGATCCGCCCGTGCTTCCGGAGCCCGATTGGAACCCAAGCCCGGCCTCAGTGTAGGGGCGCCGATGCCGCTGGCCAAGCTAGAATCACCAGCGCCAGAATCGCTGGCACAATCCATGGCGCCCGGCCACCAGTTCGAATGCCCGGCCGGCAATCGGAATACCCGGTCAGCAATCGGAGCGCCCTGATAGTTTCCAGCGACCGTCAATGATATGGTTTTCCTATGGCATTCCCAGGCATGATGCTGGTGCGGCAGCACTTCCCAACGCGGGCGATCGCGGACATTCCCGGCACGGTGGCCGCGGAGATGGCAGCGTCCAACTTCGCGTCGAAGATTCCTCCCGGCGGCTCGGTGGCCATTGGGGTTGGCAGTCGAGGCATCGTGAACATCGACATTATTACGCGCGCTGTGGTGGACTACTGGAAGTCCATCGGCCGCAAGCCCTTTCTGTTTCCCGCCATGGGCAGCCACGGAGCAGCAACGGCGGAGGGTCAGGCGGACGTGCTGGCGCACTACGGCATCACGGAAGCCTTGATGGGCTGCCCGCTGCACAGCCAGTTGGATGTGGTGTCGCTGGGCAAGACCGCCACTGGCATTGAGGCCTTCATGGACAAGCTGGCCTACGAAAGCGATGGCGTGATGATGATTGGCCGCGTTAAGTGGCACACCGACTTTGTAGGCAAAATCGAGAGCGGCCTGTTCAAGATGATGGCCATCGGGTTGGGCAAGTTCGCCGGGGCGCGGATTTATCATGCGGCGGCCTACCGCGGGATGGGCCTGGGCGTGGTGGTGTTGACGGTGGGCCGTCAGGTGCTGTCGTCGGGGAAGGTGATTGGTGGCCTGGCTGTGTTGGAAGACGCCAACCACGCCACCGCCAAACTGGCTGCCGTCCCAGCCGAAACCATGGAGCGCGACGAGGAAGAACTGCTGAGGCTGGTGTCAGGTTGGAAGGCGCGCGTGCCGGTGAAGGAACTCGACATCCTGATTGTGGATGAGATGGGCAAGCACATCAGCGGCGCGGGCATGGATACCAAGGTCATCAACCGCAGCGTGTGGGGCGAGGCCAACTGCTTTGCTGACCTTCCGCTCATCCGACGCGTCTTCGTGCGCAGCCTCAGCCCGATGAGCTACGGCAACGCGGTGGGCATTGGACTGGCAGACATGACCACCGACCATCTTCTGGAAACCGTGGACTGGCGCACGACGCAGATCAACTCGATTACCGCCAACTCCATTGGCGCCATCCGTACGCCCATCCACTTCGCCACAGACCGCGATTGCATGGACAATCTTTGCCTGTCCGTCGGGGTGTTCGACGACAGCACCCTCACCATTGGGCGCATCCGCAATACGATGCACCTTGACCTGTTGGAACTCAGTGAGACGTTGCGGGATGAGGTGGAGGCCAACCCCTCCCTGGAGATCCTGGAGACACGGCCCTTCACGTTCGAGGCGGACGGCAGTCTGCCGGATATTTTCGGAGTGAACGCGGCATTGGCGCACTAACCCGGTTGCCGTGGGAAGGGCGGTGCGCGCGGCTAGTTGCGCAGGCTTCCCTGCGGCTTCCATGCCAGCGACAGGTAGGGGTTGCTGTGCCGCTCCTCGCCAATGGTGGTCAGCTCTCCGTGACCGGGCACCACGCGGGTTGCATCAGGCAGCGTCATCAAGCGGGTGTGGATGCTTTCCAATAGCGTGTTGGCGTCGCCGCCCGGGAGATCCGTGCGACCGATACCGCCCCGAAACAGGACATCCGCGGAGATCAGCAGCGATTCGGACGCGCAGTAGAAGCTGACGTGCCCAGGTGCGTGCCCTGGCGTGAAGAGGGTGGTGAAGTGGTGGGCGCCGCATTGGATGAGGTCACCGTGGGCCAGCCAGCGGGTGATGGGAACGCGTTCGGGCGTGGGCATGCCCACCCATGCGGCCTGATCTTCCAGGCCCTCATACAGGGGTTGGTCCAGCGGGTGCATGGCCACAGCCGCGCCGGTGAGCCGCTGCACGTCAGCGACGCCCGCGACGTGGTCAATGTGGGCGTGGGTGATGAGGATCTCGCGCACCTTCCAGCCTTCGCGCGCGATGGTGTCCAACAGCGGCTGCGGGTCGTCGCCAGGATCAATCACCAGGGCTTCGCGGCTGTGCTCATCGCCCACCAGGGAGGCGTTGCAGGCCAGCAGGCCGAGAGAAAAGACGCGATGGATCATCTCTCAATTGTACAATCGGGGCGGCGACGGACCTTTTGTCAGCGCGGAATCATCCATACAGCAGGCGCGGCACGTGGCCTTGCGCCAAGGGAAGTTACATGCAACAGGAAGCCTACCAGGCGCTTTATCAACACGCGGTCTGCCTGCCGCTGGAAGACCGTGGCATCATCCGTCTCAGCGATGAGGATCGTGTGAGGCTGCTGCATGCCATGTGTACCAATGCAGTGGATCAACTCCAACCCGGGCAGGGCGCCAAGGCGCTTTTCCTGAATGACAAGGGGCGCATTCTGGCGGAGTTTCGCGTCCTGTGCCGTGACCAGGATCTGTTGTTGGATACCGAAGCTGCCACGCGCGAACTGGTGTACCAGCACCTGGATCGCTACATCATCATGGACGTGGTGGAACTTGAGGATGTCAGCCAGGATTGGGCGGTTCTAGCGCTGGAAGGCCCGCGGGCAGGGGAGTTGCTGCGGTCCCTGAGCTTCGTTCTGCCGGTGGCTGACTATGCGCATACCGCGAACGGCGATGCGCTGCTGGCACTGAACTCCTACACGGGCGCGGCGGGCTATCGTCTCTATGCCCCGCGCGCGGAAGCAGCCACCTGGGTGGAGGCGCTGCGCGGAGCGGGCTTCGTCCCTTGCGACCTTGCCACGGCGGAGGTCGTCCGCCTGGAGCATGGCCATCCCCGCCACGGGGTGGAATATGGCGAACAGCACCTGGTACACGAAGCGCAACTGCTGGATTACGTCAGCTTCACCAAAGGCTGCTATCTGGGGCAGGAGATTGTGGAGCGTGTCCGCAGTCGGGGCAACGTCAACCGCCTGCTCACCCGTCTGGTGGTGGATAGCGCCGCCCCGCCCCCGCCCGATACGCCCGTGATGGCCGGGGAGGCCGAGAGCGGCAAGGTGCTTAGCGCGGTTTTCTCGCCGCGCCTGGACAAGGCAATCGCTTATGCGCTGGTGCGGGCGGAGCATGTGCAGTCCGCGAACGGCTTCATGGTGAGTGGGGCCTCGGCGGGGGTGGCCGCTTCCGGTTTGCTGGGGTAGCGGCCAAGATCTCCCAAAGCCTAGCGGGTTCCTTGTTCTGGCTGCTTGTCGCCCGCCACCAGCAGCACGATGGCGCCTCCGACGCCCGCGATCAGCGACGCGGCCAGGATCCCAATCTTGGCGTCCACCAGCATGGCGCGGCTCTCGAAGGCGAGATTGGCGATGAACAGCGACATCGTAAAGCCGAT
>JALOKO010000289.1 GCA_025456495.1 Bryobacterales bacterium
ACAGATCTATACCCATGTCATGAAAGAGCAGTTGCGAAACACCATTGACCGCTATCACCCACGGCGCTGAATGGAGAGGGGTTGCGTGGGCGACACAAACGCGATGTGGCAGCGCGGGTGCGGACGGGTGGAAGTGCCGGCGCAATTTGGAAGTGCTGGCGCGATGTGAAGGCGCTGGCGCGATGTGAAGGCGCTGGTGCAATGTGAAGGCGCTGGTGCAATGTGAAGGCGCTGGCGCGATGTGAGGGCGCTGGTGCGATGGAGCAGCAATCGAGATTGGGAAGCAGAGGGAAGGATACCTGGAATGGGCGACTACATGTTTATGCTGGAAAGCCACCTCAGTCCCGCGCAGAATCGCGCGATGAGTCTGGTGCAGCAGACCGCCATTGATGCCGGCTTCAACATCTATCTCACCGGCGGGGCGATGCGCGACATGCTGGGTGGCTTCTCCATCCGAAACCTCGATTTCACCCTGGAAGGTAAGACGCTAAAGCTGGCGAAGAAGCTCACCGACATTGCCGGGGCCGCGTTGGTGGGCTACGACGATAACCGTCACGTCGCCAGCCTGCGCTTCCCCGGGGACGTTTCCGTACGGATCTCCATGGCACGCAAGGAAACCTACCCGAAGGCGGGCGGCACCCCAAAGGTGACGGCGGCCACCATTCATGAGGATCTGTTGGGACGCGACTTCACCATCAACGCCATCGCGCTTTCCTTGAATCCGGCGTCGCTAGGTCTCCTGATTGACCCCGCCAACGGGGTGGCGGATCTGGAGCGGCGCGAACTTTCCACCACCTACAACTACAGCCTCTACGACGATCCCATTCGGATGCTGCGGCTTATCCGCTACGAGATCCGCCTGGGCTTCGCCATCTCTGAGAAGACGGCCCGGCAGTTTGAGAACGCACGTCTGGCAAAGGTGGAATCCATGATTCCCGCCTACAAGCTGCGTGGCGAATTGCGTCACATAGCCAACGATCCGCATTGCGGCGCGATTGTCGCCAAGCTGGAGCAGGTGGGGCTGCTGCCTTTGTTCGGATTCGACGAGCGCCTCAGCCGGACGGCGTTTGCCGCCCTGGCCAAGTTCGAGAGGGTGCACGAATCCCTGCCACCTGACCTGGTGTGGGAGTGCAACTTCTTTCCGGTATTCCTGCACACGGTGACCGAGGGCTTCCCGCCCCGGCGTCGTAACGCCTTTGCTGAGCACCTGGCGCTTTCGCCCGAGGAATCGCAAGCCTGGCAGAAGCTATCCACCAATGCCGCCAAGCTGGAAAAGAAATTGCTGGCCATTCCCGGGATTCGTATCGAGGAGATCTATCTGTTGCTCCACGGCGCCAACAACCAGGAAATCGCCTATCTGTTTGTCCATTCCAAGCAACGGATGGTGCAGGACCGGGTAAAGAACTACCTGCAAAAATACCTCTGGATTGGCCAGGAGATTCGCGACGAGGAGGTCGTCGCCCTGGGTGGTGACCCGGGAACGGCAAGGTTTGAGAAGTCCAAGGCGCAACTCATTGCCAAGCGCATCCGGATGCGTCCCAAGAAGGTAGTGGATGAGTTTGAGTTGCCCGACGGGGAATTCGACGAAGAGGAATTGGCCAGCTCAGCGGGAGCCTAACGCTATTGGCGACCGACGTTCAGCAGCGCGACGCCCAGCAGAATGAGGCCGATGCCCGCGAACTTGTTGCGCGTGAACGGCTCACCGAACACCAGCTTCGACCACAGCATGGTCCAGACGTAGCCCAAGGCCACCATCGGGTACAGGAAGGATAGCTCCCCCTGGCGGATCGCCAGAATGAAGAAGATGGAGCTAAGGACGTAGGTACAGCAGCCAGCCAGGATTCGCGGGCTTAGCATCATGCTGATGGCCCCGCCCTGGACGCGCATGGAGCCCGACTTCAGCAACACAGCGCCGAAGGAGCCTACAAAGCTTGCTAGCAGCACCAGCAGGATGGAGTTCATGGTGGCCGACATCAGCGACTATCGTCCTTTCCAAGCAGCGCGACGCCGGAAACGATCACCAGCACCCCGGCAATCTTCCAAAACGAAAGGCTTTCCCCAAGTAGAGCCACGGAAACGAAGGTCACCCAGATGTAGGTGAGCGAGATCAGGGGATACAGCAGACTGAGTTGCTCGTTGCGCAGGGCGTGGATGAACAGAACCGTGCTGAGTCCATAAAGGGACAGCCCCAGAATGAGCGGGACGTTCAGCGCCATACTCCAGGCGATGGTCCAAAGACTTTCGGTGTCCACCGTGCGAGAGCCAACCTTCAACAGGATCTGGGCGGCGGCGCCAAGGATGGTGCAGAACACGACCAGGATGATGGCTTTACGGCGCCGAAGGGTTCCGCTGGAGCCAGGGACGGCAGCTGGGGAGTCCATGGAGTCTTTCACGAGATCAGATCAACCTACACCGTAACACGAAACCACTGGAACGCCTTCGGCGAGGGGATGGCGCCGGGTGTGGGGGAGCCGGTTGCGGTTGGGGTGGGCAACCCATCAGGATTCCGACGCGGCCGGGGTCTGGCGCGACTCTACGCGCGCGATGGCGACACCCTTGGCAAAGCGGACACGCAGCGGTTCGCCCAGTTGGAGACTGGCGGCGTCGCGGGCAAGCGATCCATCTGCGCGCTGGGCAAGTGCGTAGCCGCGGTCCAGAATCGCTAGCGGACTCAGGCTTCGCAGACGCGCAGCCAGAAGTTCCACGCGGTTGCGCTGGTTGCGCACTCGTTCCCGATGCCCCGCGTCCAGGCGAAGGACAAGCGCTTCCAGGCTCTGCCGGGCACGCAAAATGCGCACACGCAGGTCAAACTGCAGCAGGCGCCGGTGTCCGTCGTCCAAGCGTCGCTCCAGGCTCCGGCAGCGGAGCCGCACTTGATGGCGCATCTGGAATTCGAGGTCGTCCACGCGTTGGGCGCCCGCGCGGAGCCGTCGTTGCATGCTGAGTTGGGCGCGTTCCGTTCCGATGGCCTGTAGGCGGCGTAGCTTGCCGAACAGCACCAGGCGGAAGGCGCGGTGGAAGTGGTCGCGCAGGCCTTCCAGTTGCAGGATAAGATCGTCGCGCCGGGGCACGGCCAGTTCGGCGGCGGCCGACGGCGTCGGCGCGCGGAGGTCCGCCACAAAATCGGCAATCGTGAAGTCGGTCTCGTGACCTACTGCGGAGATCACGGGTACGGCGCTCTCCGCGATGGCCCGTGCTACCTCCTCCGTGTTGAACGCCCAGAGGTCTTCCAGGGATCCACCGCCCCGGCCCGCGATCACCACATCGGCCCATGGGTTTTGCGAAAAGAAACGGAGGCCCGCAGCCACTTGCGCGGGTGCCGCGTCCCCTTGCACAAGCGCTGGATAGACGCGGACATGGATCCCGGGAAAGCGGCGTCGCAGCACGCTTAACATATCCTGCAGAGCAGCGCCCGTGGGAGAAGTAACGATGCCAATGCGCCGCGGAAGGCTGGGCAGTGGCCGTTTCCGTTCCGCGCGGAACAAGCCTTCCGCCTCCAGCTTGCGCTTCAGTTGCTCGAAGGCCAGTTGCAGCGCCCCCTGCCCCCGAAGCTCCAGCGCCTCCACAAGGAACTGGTACTGCCCGCGCGCTTCGTAAATGTCAATGCGGCCGCGCGCCGCCACGGCCAGGCCCTCTTCGGGACGAAATCGCAGCAGCCGCGCCGCATTCCGGAAACAGACACAGTTCAGGACGGAGTCTTCATCCTTGAGGCCGAAATACACATGGCCTGGACGGGATACGGTGACGCTGGAGATCTCGCCCTCCACCCAGATGTCGCTGAACTCGGTGGTGAGCAGGTCAGCAATTTCGCGGTTCAGCTCGCGGACGCGATAGCGCCGTTCGACACTCCGAAATAGAAAACCAAGCTGTGCATCACTCATGGGAGGCCCATTGGAACGTCGGACGCATTCTTTTCAGCGTAACGCGGGCGGGAGGTAATGGGGGCCGGGAATTGCTGGAATTCCTGCGTGGGGATGGAAATCCTCTGGAACGTTTCTGGCAGGAAATGATCTGGAAAAGATCGAAAAAAAGAACGTGGCTGTCCTGGAGGCATCCGCACCAATACCCAAGGGGACAGGGAATGGCTAATCGCCGCAGGTGCAGGCTGAGTTCAATATGCGGCGGGCACGTGATGGCAGGAAGAGCCCGCATGTACAGCTCTCCTGAAGTTCTTCGATGGCTGTTTCCACCGACTGACTCCCAGCACGTATCCGATCAATCACTTCTTGGGCCTGCTCTTCGGAAATCAATCCGTGGTTGCACATGCCACGCAAGCGCTGCGCATGTCCAATGGAAACCAGAGCAGGACCGGCATCTTGAGCCACACTTCGGCCCGAACGCTTCCGGTCTGGCATGGTACTTCTGTCCTCTCCCAGTGAAGACGTTCGTAGAATACGGGTTCCTTGGAAGATTTGCAACCGGGGAAATTCACTGATGACACAGATCGGTACTCTTGTCCAATCAACGGTTAAACAGGGTAATGGATCGTCGGATACCAGCATCGCTGCGCCGTGACTGTATACTGGAAACAATCCGGGCGTTCTGCCAGAAAGCGACATCGCCATGCCAGAAAACCATCTTGAACTCTACTTCCCGTTGCTGCTGCAAATCGTCATCGCCTTCGTGCTGGCGGCGGGTTTGGTGGGGGCTTCGGCCGTGTTAGGCAAGCGGTTGCGAAACAAGGTAAAAGACACCGCCTACGAGTGCGGCATTGAACCTACCGGGGACGCACGCCAGCGCTTCAGCGTGAAGTTTTATCTGGTAGCGATGCTTTTCATCCTGTTTGACATTGAGGCGATTTTTTTATTCCCCTGGGTGGTGGTCTACCGCGACCTTGGCTTCCTCACGTTTTTCAGCATGCTGGTGTTCATCCTGCTCATCCTGACGGGCTTTTTTTACATCTGGAAGAAGGGCGCGCTCGAGTGGGCGGACCCTGAAAAACCCGGAGCTAAACTTTAGCGAGGTCCCATGATCAGCGACGTGGCTGCAGCACATCCCATCGTAGAAGCGATGCTCCAGGAAAGCAGTTCCTGGCTGAGGAACGCACAGATTGAGTTCGGTGAGCTTACCGTGGAAGTGGCTTCCGACCGCGTTCTGCATGCGTGTCGATTTCTGAAGACCTCGCAAGGATTTGAGCGTGTCAGTTCGATCACCGCAGTGGATCGTTACCCCGCTGAACCCCGCTTTGAGGTGGTCTACCACCTACATTCTCTCTCCGGGAATCGGCGCATTCGCGTAAAAGCGCTGGTTGCTGGCGAGGAGGCCGCGCTGGAATCAGTCACCCCCGTTTGGTCCGGGGCCAATTGGTATGAGCGCGAAGCCTTTGACCTGTTCGGCATCGAGTTCCGCAACCATCCGGACCTTACCCGGATTATGATGCCGGAGGGCTGGCAGGGGCATCCCTTGCGTAAGGACTACCCGGTGCATGGCCACCGCTACGACTACATGGAGCCGGAGGGGGCAAGCGGGCAATGAGCAACCATCCTACGCTGGAGATTCCCGTTACCTCGGGTTTGACCGAGATCCCGGAAGCGCAGTCCGAGACACGTCCGCGCCTGATGGTGCTGAACATGGGGCCGCAGCACCCGTCGAC
>JALOKO010000290.1 GCA_025456495.1 Bryobacterales bacterium
AGTTGGGGTTCGTTCGGAGTTCTGCGAACAGGCGTGATTGAGGTGTTGGCCCCCTGGGCCCCAGCGCGGCTGCGCCAAGCTTGGATCCATGGATTGAGACACGGGTTGACGGATGTGCTGGTTGGTGGATCTGGGCTTTTAGCTTTTAGAATCAATGACTTAGCAAATGGGCAAAGTGGTGACTGTCCCCGTTTGCTGGCCTGCTGCGTCGTAGAAATAGTAGGTTGTGGCGCCGTTGGCCGTTTTGGACACGCGACGGCCTGCTGCGTCGTAGGTGTAGCTGGCGATCACGCTGGTGCCTACCTTGATCTGCGACATCCGGTTCTCCGCGTCGTAGCTGGCCACGGTGCCTGCAGATACCGAGAGCTGCGTTTGGTTCCCCATGTTGTCATAGGTGGTGTTGGCCAGGCGGTTGTTCACCGTGTTGCCGCCAATGAGATACCAGGAAGAGCCAGTCTGACGGAGCGAAGGCACCCCGGACACGTAAGTCTGCCACACATTGCCGAAGGCATCGTGGCCGTAATACTGATACTTCCCGCCAGTCTCGGAGAAGATTGAAAGTCGGTCCGCGCCCGTGTACGTATAGCTGCGGTCCACGGACTGCAGGGCAGTTTGGTGCGGGTACTCGATTCGCTCCACGCGGAGGTCGCCGTTGTTGTCCGTTCCGGTTTCTTCGAGCGTCGTCGAGTTGTAGGCGCCCGAATAGGCCCAGCGCAGCCGTAGCAGGGTGCCACCATCCTTTGTCACCTCAACCCGCCGCGCCTGCAGGCGGCTGTTGTAGATGCGGGATTCGGTCCACTGGTTGGCGCCGTCCAGGCCAAGCGTGGCCCCGATGAGCGCACCGGCCGGATTGTAGGCGGCGTCCTTCATGTAGTAGCTGCTTCCCGATTGACCCTTCCGCACCCGGCTGATGCGGTTGGCTCCGTTGATATCGTAGCTGACGCGGTTGCCTGAAGGGTATTGCACCTCGGCCAGCGCGCCGCCCACGGCGTACTGGTAGGAGAAGGTGTAATCGATGAGATCGCCGGTGGTCTGGCTGCTGCTCAGCACACGGCCCAGCGAGTCAATGCTGCCGTACTTGGGAGTCAATGCTGCCGTACTTGGGGCCGGCGCGACAGGCTACGCTGGCAGCTTTCGGATGACGGCGTCCGCAGGCGCATACGTCGGTCAGGTCGGTTCGTCGATGTCCGAGGGATCCACGAAGCCGCCTGTAGTCGTCACTTACGGCCAGCCGAACTCCGGCCCGCCCCCACCCTGCTATGCACGTATTTGGGGCGATCCAACGGGCGCTCAGACAGACTCTTTCGGTTCATTCTCAACTATTCCAACGCTCCAGCCGCCAATGTCTATCTCGCTATGTACCCGACGCCGGCTCTTTCGCGAGCCCTTTCCCCCGATCCGTCATTGCTGAGCCGCATCTGGCAGTTTCTCAACAATTTGACTGCCGATGACCTGATGGGGGAGAAGCGGGTCTACGGAGGAGGGCTTTACAAGCTTGAACCCAAAGAGCTTGCGCGGGTGCCGCTTCCGCAGTTTCTGGCATTGCTGCCTTTGAGTTGCTCTGTTTGCAAACAGCAGGACCTCTTCGCAGCTGCGGAATGAGGGTTCTCGCAGCGTTTTTTCGGAAAGCAGCCGTCGCCCGGCAGGACTGGCGAGCGACGCTCGATCTCGCACGAAGCATACAAGACACGCTGGCCTAAGGTGGAGAGCACCGTGCCTCTCTACAGATCGATTCGTTTCCGCTGAGTGCGTTGTCTGCATGCCTCGGCTTCCGTCAGGAGGCGCGTGACCACTTGTTCCGTTTGCGCGTCTACCTCAATATTTCCGATCTTCAGGCGCACCTTACGCTGATGCCGCGCAGCCAGCCAGTCCCCCAGAGCACCTACGATCCCGACGGCCAGGGGACTGTTCACGAGCTGAATGATGAACTCACCCATCACCGGAATACTGCCAGCAGCCTTGCGAACCCTGACAAGCTGCAGAACCGTGAACGCGGACGACTCGTATTGACGGATACGGCACAATGCCGTACACTTGCCTCATGGACAAAGATTCCACCATGGCCCGTTTGGAGGCAAGACTGCCGGTTGATGTACACGCCTTGCTGAAGCGTGCCGCGGAGATGGAAGGGCGTACCCTCACGGATTTTGTGGTGACGGCCGCTCGGAATGCCGCATTGCAAACAATTGCGGATACGGAAATGGTTCGGCTTTCGCTCGAAGACCAACAGCGCTTGGCGGAAGTCATACTCAATCCGCCGCCGCCTACGGATGCCTTGCGGCGAGCGCTAGAGCGACGTGCAAGGATGTTCACCTCTGTTTAACGGTGAACATCTCGATGTCTGCCGCCTTTCGCCTTGAGCCCCTCGAAAGCCGCCATGATCGAAGCGGCTTTGCTTGTGGTCAGGAGCCGCTTGATCGTTATTTCCAAACCCAAGTGACCCAGGATGCGCGACGGCGCATGGCCGCGTGCTTTGTCGCGGTGGAAATCAAAACAGGCGCAATTGCGGCTTTTTATACACTTGCCTCCGCCGGGATAGTCCTCTCCGATCTCCCGCCCGAACTTGTCAAGAAACTGCCCCGCTATCCGAGCGTTCCTGCTGTGCGGATTGGCCGTCTTGCCGTCGACACGCGTTTCCAGGGGCACGGGCTTGGCGGTGCCCTTCTCGGTGATGCCCTGCATCGCGTACTCGCCTCCGCTCCTGCTGCCTATGCGCTGCTTGTGGATGCCAAAGATGAGCGGGCCGCCAGCTTTTACCGGCATCACGGGTTTATCAGCCTCATAAGCCAGCCTCGCATCCTCTTTTTGCCGGTTGCGACCGCGCAAAGGGCGTTGCTTGGATAGCGTGAAGGGGGCTGCCAACCGACGGTTCCGTGAAACCCCTGCCAATAGGTCCTCTAGGAGTTCTTTCCCTGCTGGAGCAGCCCGCGCCGCTTTGAAAACAGACAGGTACTGAAGAGAAGACGAAGACCTAGCATGACAAGACAAAAGGGGAGGGAATTGTTTTGCCTCCCACACTGAGAAAGGAGGGTAGACCTATGGCGAAATGAGAAAACATCTGCGAGCGTAGCGTCGAAAGGGTCAAAGCTCCTGCGCACGCCCAGCACGCCGAAGACCGTGAAGTCCGTTGCGGCGTCCGCGCTCACGCAAGCCCCTAACCGCGGCGCGTGTCAATGCTGTTGAGACACTCGTCGGCGAAGTTTAGTGAGCATCGCCGTCTGGAGTTGGTGGTTTGTTGATCCAGACCTGGGAAGGCGCTGGACGGGATTTGGGGGATGGTTGACGAAGCGTTCGGGGTGGACCAGATAGGCGGCGTCAAGGACTGTCTGTCACTTGACAATGATTTCCGGGGCTTGCCCGTGGTGCAGCGCCGAGGGCGTTGGCAGGCTGATGCCGGGGCGGAGGCGCTGGTGGTTGTACCAGGCAAAGAAATCCACAGCGAGACCTCTGGCGTCCTCCATTGAGCCGAAGCGGGCGGGAAAGCCGGGGCACTGAGTTCCGTCCTCAGAAATGGCCCGCAAGTACGGGATTCACCGGCGAATGGTGCGGCAGGCGATCGCCAGTGCGGGGCCTCCGGAACGCAAGCTGGCCGAACGGGCGCGGCCGGAACTGGGGCCAGTGCGGGAGGCGATTGACGGGATCCTGGAGGCCGACCGGACTGCACTGCGCAAGCAGCGGCACACGGCACACCGGACCTGGGTGCGGCTGCGGGAAGGCTGCCTGGAACACTCGCTGGGGCCAGAGTGACGGGGCCGGAGTAACGGGCTACGCTGGCAGCTTTCGGATGACGACGTCCGCAGGCGCATTCGGCGGTCAGGTCGGTTCGTCGATGTCCGAGGGATCCACGAAACCGCCTGTAGCAGTCACTTACGGCCAGCCGAACTCCGGCCCGCCCAGGCGCCCTCGCGCGGAAAGGGCGCGGTATCCGCGCGACGGATGCACAAGCAGGTTCCTCTATCCCGCCTCGTGCTGCCGCGCCAGCATGGTTATCCCACCCAACATCCGCGCGTAGGGCCAACAGCCAAACCGCCTTACGTCAGCGAGCCCACGTTGCCGTCGCGCCGTTTGGCGAGTGCCATCCCACCCAGCCCGGCGCCGCGCCGCGGTTTGTTGTTGGACGAGCGGGAAGGTCCGGCGAGACGGATTGGCGCGATGTTCGCGACGGGCGCGCTACAATTGGGGCTTCATGCGGCAACGTGATCTTGTGGTTCTCAGCGGCTTGCTTCTACTGCTGTGCCTCACCCGCTGGCCGCTGGCGCCGAAGTACCTGTTTTACTTTGACTCCGTGAACATGGCCTATGCCCTGGAGCACTTCAGCCCTCCGGAGCATAAGCCGCAACCGCCGGGATACCCCCTGTTTGTGGGCCTGTGCCGGGGGATCCACGTCCTGGGCGCGTCCGTGGAGCATACCTTTCTTTGGGCAGGGATTCTGGGCGGGGTGCTGACCGGGTGGATGCTGTGGCGCTTTGGCACGGACCTGGGACGGCCTCGGGCCGGGTTGCTGGCGGCCATCCTTTATTCCTTCACGCCGGTCTTCTGGTTCAACTCGCTCACCAACCAAAGCCGCGGCTATAGTGCGGTGGCCAGTGCCGGGACCGCGTGGTTTTGCTGGCGGGCCGCGCAACCGGCGTCCCATCCCGGATGGCTGATGGGGGCCGCTGGGTTCGTGGGGCTGATGGCGGGCTTCCGGCCGGTGGAAACGCTGATGCTGACGCCGCTACTGCTGTGGGCCATTTGGAAGCGACGCCCGCGGCCACGCGATGTCGCCTTGGCCGCAGTGCTGGGGGCGGTGCCGGTTGCGGCCTGGGGTTGGGTGCTGCTGGATGCCTCGGGTGGTCTGCAAGCCTTCCTTACCATGATGAGCAACTACTCGAATGAGCAGCGGGTTTTCGCTGCCGGGACGGCGGCGAGTCCGTGGAAGGTGCTGTTCAAGAGCGTGGAATGGGTGGGCGCCATCCATCTCACCGCACTCATTCCTTTCGTGTGGGCGTATGGGTGGAAGTGGGGCGGCCGCGTTGGCATGGCGCCCATTGGCGGCTTCGCGCTGTTCACCACGGTTTGGATGGCGCCCGGGATCGCCTTTCAGGTGGTGGGACATGCCGCGGACCCCTGCCACACCTTGGCCAGCGTCACCGCTGTTTGCCTGCTGGGCGGGTTGGCCCTGGACCGGCTGCCGCGCTACGCCGCATGGGCTGCGCTGATCGTGGCCTGCGTGCTGTGCGCGGAGGTCTTCTTCAGCCCGTTGCGGGGTGCGGCGCGCGCCACCAGCTACCACGTGATCAGCGGAGTGACCCGGCAGGTGAATCCCGCCCTGGAAGCGATCCGTGCCATGGAGCGCGCGGGACCCCCGACGGTGCTGATTACGGATAGCTTGGTTACCTGGCGCCACATCCGCTATTACTTCCCGTCGGCGGACATCTGGATGCGCGACCGTGTGGGAGTACACAGCCCTTCAGGCGCAACCACTTTCCCCACCGGGGATACCTCTGGCGTCCTGGTGCTGGACCGCTATGGGCCGCGCTTTGGGATTCGCGAATCGGACCTCGCGCGCAAGTAGCGAGCGGGGCCTGGCCGTCTGATGACGGCTCCGGGGGGAAGGAGGCGCGTGTGGCCTTCCGCGGCATGAGGGAGAAGACATGACCAGCAGACCGACTCGGCGGCGTCTGGAAGAAGGCTTCCCCTAAAACTTGAATAAGTCTTAGATTAGATATATTCTAAACAGCATGGACGCCGACATCATCCGCGAGTCGCTGGAATCCAGCGGCCTGCGATGTACCCCGCAGCGCTATGCGGTGATGGCGTTCCTGATGGAGCGGAACTCGCACCCGACGGCGGCTGAGATTTTCGACGCCGTCAACCGGGTGGACCCGCGCTGTTCCCGGGCCACCACCTACAACAACCTGCGCGACCTTGTGCAAGCCGGTTTGGTGCGCGAGGTTGCCGTGGAAGGGCGTGGCGCGCGCTTTGAGGCCATCCAGACACGACATCACCACTTCATCTGCGATCAATGCGGCGCGGTGGAGGATCTGGATTGGTACGACGTTCCTAAACCCGCCGGGGCCGCCCTCGGCAAACGTGTATTCCGCGATTGTGAATTGATTTTCCGCGGGCTTTGCCAGCAATGCGCAAAGCGCAAGCCCAAGTCGTGAGGTGGTCCCACTCACCCGGACGCTTGCCCCCGCGGCGTTGTTTTGGAAGCATGTTGCCTGAGCGTTATCACGCTTGCGCCGCCTGCCTTCCCCGAAAACCCAGCGGCGTTTCATCACTGCTACCGCTTTCTTACAGTTTTGAAGGACGATCACCCCATGGAAAACGCACCAACCACTGAAGCCAAATGCCCCTTCTCAGGCGGCTCCCGCATTCAAGCAAAGATGGGAGCCTGGACCAACGCCGATTGGTGGCCTGACCAGTTGAACCTCAAGATTCTGCACCAGCATTCATCGAAGTCTGACCCGATGGGCGAGGACTTCAACTACCGTGAAGAGTTCAAGACCCTCGACCTGCATGCGGTGGTGCAAGACCTGCATGCATTGATGACGACCTCGCAGGAATGGTGGCCGGCGGACTACGGACACTACGGTCCGTTGTTCGTGCGCATCGCGCCGGCTGCTGTGGCCGATCAAGCAGAAGTATGGACGCAAGCTGTCCTGGGCGGATCTGCTGATCCTTGCGGGCAACGTGGCCATTGATTCCATGGGGCTGAAGACCTATGGCTTCGGCGGCGGCCGTCCCGATATCTGGGAGCCCGAAGAGGACATCTATTGGGGTCCCGAGTCCAAGTGGCTGGGCGATGAGCGCTACAAGGGAGATCGCGAACTGGACAACCCGTTGGGCGCGGTCCAGATGGGCTTGATCTATGTCAATCCCGAGGGTCCGAACGGCAACCCGGATCCGATTGCGGCGGCTCACGACATCCGCGAAACCTTCGCCCGGATGGCCATGAATGACTACGAGACCGTGGCCCTGATTGCTGGGGGCCACACCTTCGGCAAGGCCCACGGAGCGGGCGATCCCGGCAAGTATGTCGGGCCGGAACCGGAAGGCGCCGACATTGAAGAACAGGGTCTGGGATGGAAGAACAGCCTGGGCACTGGCGCGGGCGCGGACACCATCACCAGCGGCCTGGAAGGCGCCTGGACGACCAATCCCATCCAGTGGGACATGAACTACTTCGAGAACCTGTTCAACTACGAATGGGAACTGACCAAGAGCCCCGCGGGCGCGCACCAGTGGACGCCGAAGAACGGTGCGGGCGCGGGCAGTGTCCCCGATGCGCATGACGCCAGCAAGCGCCATGCCCCGATTATGTTCACGACGGACTTGTCGCTGCGCATGGACCCTGAGTACGAGAAGGTGTCGCGGCACTTCCTGGCCAATCCCGATGAGTTTGCCGAAGCCTTCGCCAAGGCCTGGTACAAGCTCACCCATCGCGATATGGGTCCGGTGTCGCGCTACCTGGGACCGCTGGTTCCCGGAGAGCCGCTGATCTGGCAGGATCCGCTGCCGGCGGTGGATCACCATCTGGTGGACCATGCCGACGTAGCGGCACTGAAGGAGCAGATCCTGGCGACGGGGCTGTCGATCGCCCAGTTGGTGAACACTGCCTGGGCATCGGCCTCAACGTTCCGGGGCAGCGACATGCGGGGCGGCGCCAATGGGGCGCGCATCCGTCTGGCGCCGCAGAACAGTTGGGAAGCCAACCAGCCGGAGGAACTGGCGAAGGTGATCTCCACACTGGTTGGGGTGCAGCAAAGCTTCAACGCGGCGCAGGCCAATGGCAAGCGGGTTTCTCTGGCGGACGTGATCGTGCTGGGTGGCTGCGCCGCCATTGAAGCGGCCGCCAGGAAGGCGGGCCACGAGGTGACCGTGCCCTTCAGCCCCGGCCGCACCGACGCGACGCAGGAGCACACGGACGTGGATTCGTTCGCCGTCCTGGAGCCCATCGCTGATGGCTTCCGCAACTATCTGCGCGCTGGCCAGGAGAAGTACGCTGCCGAACTGTTGGTGGACAAGGCCCAATTGCTGAACCTCACGGCGCCTGAAATGACGGTGCTGGTAGGTGGCATGCGTGCGTTGAACGCCAATGTGGGCGGGGCCAAGCACGGCGTCTTCACCCAACGTCCGGAAACGCTGACGAACGACTTCTTCGTGAATCTGCTGGACATGGGGACGAAGTGGCAGCGTTCCGCGGCCGACGCCAATGTGTTGGAGGGGCGCGACCGTAAGACCGGCGCACTGAAGTGGACCGGAACGGTGGTGGACCTGGTGTTCGGCTCAAATTCGCAGTTGCGCGCGATCGCCGAAGTGTATGCCTGTAGCGACAGCCAAGAACGCTTTGTACACGACTTCGTGGCGGCGTGGGCCAAGGTGATGAACCTGGACCGCTTCGACGTGCAGTAGCCAACGTACGTTGGAAATGGCGCGGACGGCTTGCAAGGGCCGTCCGCGCCTACATCCCGCCTATCGCTTCGGCATCCACCAGGAAAGCCGCCGAGGCGCCCACCCAGTCCAACCCTTTGTTGTGGTCCACGCCCATCATGCGCCCGCGTCCCGTGCGCAGGATGAGATTCACCGGCTGCAGCCCGTCCGCTTCCCACAAGTACATGACGCGGATCTCCACCTGCGTCGAGCCGTGCGGCGTATCCACCGACGGCTGGAAGCGCATGCGTCGCTGGAGGATGTAATTGTGACGATGCT
>JALOKO010000012.1 GCA_025456495.1 Bryobacterales bacterium
TGGGGGTGGAAGCGATCAATCAGCAGACGGCCCGCGTCGCCGCCACGATCACTGACGCGCTGAATCACCTCGGTGGGCATGCTGAGATTCATGCCGCCCTCATCCGGGCACAGCACCACATGCGCGATGCGGTCCCGATAGCCAGGAACGCGCATCTGGCGATTATCCACCCAGTTCTGCATGGACTTCATGATGGCGCTGGCCATGCCCTTCACTGGCCCCAGGCCGGATTTGCGGTTGCCGTCGGGATCCAGTTCAAAGCGGTTCCATAGCTCACTAAGGAGCGCGTTGTTGGTGTCGGCGGCCCGGACCATCGCCTTCGCCTGCTGCTGTTTGCAGGACGGCTTCCCTTCAGTGGGATCAACGCGCGTGCGGTCCCACTCCATGAGGTTGATGGCGAAGGTGGGCCAGCGCGGCAGCGGCGAGTCAAAGAAGTGGACCGGGAAGTTGCTGCAAATGCCACCGTCAGAGAACCAGCAGATCTCCGGCTGCGGAGGCTGGTCTTTGCGCCCACGGTCCACGGCATAGAGCGGGACCGCGCAGAAGAGGACGGGGAAGCTCAGGCTCATGCGGGTAGCCACGATGACGGGTAGGTTGGCAGCGACGGGCAAGGGCACGAATCCTTCAAAGGGGTTCTTGGATGGGCGGGGGTTGGCGACCATCCAGTCCACGACGTGCTTAGGGAACAGGCTACGGAACTCGCTTTCCTTGAAGTAGAAGACCCGCTCGTCAAAGGGCAGGCGATAGGGACGACCGTGGGTGAGGCTGGTGGTCATCATTTCCAGATTGATGCGCTTGTAGGTGGACGGATCCTCTGAATCCCAGAGATCGCCAAAGGTGAGGGGCGTGTCCGAGGGCTGGCCGGCGTAGCGATCCAACAGATCGGAAAGCCAAGGGATGAGCGCATCGCCGCCTACCTTGGGGTTGGGCATCCCGGTGCAGAGGCCCAACATACGGGAAGAGAGGCCGGAAAGCTCGCGGTGAACGCTCCACGCAATGCCCAGCAGGAAGGTGAGCAGCAGCATGATGGCGGCGGCGAAGGCACGAGGGAGAGCGAGTAGTGGGTCGGCGCCGGGCATCAGTGCGAACCAGAAAGCGGCGCCGACGCCAAGGCTGAGTAACGTCACCAGCCAGTAGGCGCGGGCAAGGCGCGCGGGCAAGGCCAGCAGGGGTCGGCGGGCGCCAAGGAGCCCGGTGAGCACCCCATAGATGCGGGCGAACTGCGGCTGCGGTTGAAACAGCGTGAACAGGAAGGAGCCTTTGCCGCTGGGGGAATCGTTGCCGAGTTGGGTGGGAAGCTTGGCCAACTCGTCGAAACTGTTCCGGCCGCGATGACGGCCCAGTTCGGCGGCGGCGGTGGCGGCAGCGGCGATGGCTCCGGCGGAGGTGCCGCC
Source organism: Bryobacterales bacterium (assembly GCA_025456495.1). GTDB lineage: Bacteria > Acidobacteriota > Terriglobia > Bryobacterales > Bryobacteraceae > JACTMJ01. The sequence goes on from JALOKO010000012.1 coordinate 1,395, forward strand.
AATGTTGCGGAAGGTGTAGCTTTTGGCCAGTTCGCACACTGCCTTGGGGTAGACGATGCCGCTGGTGATGCCACCCTTCATGACGAGGTCACAGAAGCGGCGGGGAGAGTGAGAATCCGTGGAGGAGGAATCGGGAGTGGTGGCGGCGGCAGTGCGTTCCATGGTGGCGCGCTCCTTCAGCGACATGCAGATGCAAGATACCGGATGCGTCCAGGATGATCAATGCGGTCTGGCGGGCCAGCGCACCTAGTCCGCGTGGGCGGAACCCGGATACCTGGAATAGCGGCATGGTATCACCGGGAGGCTCGAAGATCGAGCGATTTCTGTGAGCCGGTGGCCTAGCCGATGAAGCGTTGGGCGCGGGTAGGCGCGGCTACGACGCGGGATTGGCCCGCAGCAGGGCGTCGGTATCCTCGCGGCTGGGGACGCTGGGCTGGGCGCCACGACGGGTGACCGAAAGCGCGGCGGCGGCGCAGGCAAAGCGGACGGCGGGCTGTATGTCCATGCCCTCCGCGATGGCGGCGGCCAGAGCGCCGTTGAAGGTATCGCCAGCCGCGGTGGTATCCACGGCGCGCACCGCGAACCCGGGTTCGTGAAAGCGCTGCAGGCGGTTGAGGAAGACCGCGCCCTCTGCACCCAGCTTCACAATCACTGAGCGGGGACCCAGATCCAGTAGGCGCTGGCCCATGGAGTAGGCGTCGTCGATGGTGAGCGCCCGGGGCGTTTCCCGCAGCAACAGCGCCGCTTCCGTTTCGTTGGGCGTTAGCAGGTCAACGTGTTGGAGGATTTCGTAGGGCAAGGGCTGGGCGGGCGCGGGATCAAGGATGGTGATGAGGCGACGCTGGCGACCAAGCTCCAGGGCGGCGCCTACGGTGTCGAGTGGTGTTTCCAACTGCAGCAGGGCAACGCGTGTCTTCCAGTAGAGGGCCTCCTGGGCGCGGATGTCGTCCGGGCTGAGGAGAGCGTTGGCGCCGGGGATGACGACGATGGAGTTCTGGCCGGAATCCGTTACCCAGATGAGCGCGGATCCGGTGGGCGCGTCATCCAGTTCGCGGATGCCCGCCGTCTCTACGCCCGCGCGGCGGACGCTATCCAGCAGCAGCGCGCCTGCGGCGTCGCGCCCCACGCAGCCCAGCATGTGTACCTCAACGCTCGCGTCGGCCATGCGACCCGCGGCCACGGCCTGGTTGGCGCCTTTGCCGCCCGGATGGATTTCCAGATGGTCGCCGGTGATGGTTTCGCCGGGCGCGGGCATGCGTGGCACGGTGGCCACGTAGTCGCAATTCAAACTGCCGATTACCAGGATTCCACCCGCCATGGAACGCATCGCCTCCGCAGGCTTGAGCGTACCAAAGCCGCGCTTGGGCTGGGTCGCACTGGCTAGTAGCCGTCGTCGAAGGGAGGGGCGTCGTCACCGTAGTCCCCCTGGGGCGGGGCGTCGCCTTCCACCGGAAGGTCGCTGGTGTAGTTCTCGAAACGCGTGAACTGGTTTAGGAACACCAACTGGATGGTCTTGGTGGGTCCGCTGCGCTGCTTGGCGATGATGAACTCGGCCTTTCCACGAAGGTCGGCTTTGTCGCGCTTGTAGTATTCCTCGCGGAAGAGGAAGCCCACGACATCGGCGTCCTGCTCAATGCTGCCCGATTCGCGCAGGTCACTGAGTTGCGGACGGTGGTCGCCCTGCCGGGTTTCGGGGGCGCGGCTCAGCTGCGACAGCACGATGAACGGGACGTTGAGCTCCTTTGCCAGCAGCTTGAGGTTGCGCGATAACTGGCTGACTTCCTGCACGCGGTTCTCGGTTTTGCCGCGGACGCTCATCAACTGCAGGTAGTCCACCACCACCAGGTCCAGGCCGCGCTCGGCCTTCACGCGGCGGAGCTTGGAATGCATATCCATGAGGTTGATGCCGGAGGAATCGTCCAGCAGCAGGTTGGTTTCCGATAGCTCATGGGCGGCCAATTGCAGGCGACGCAGGTCGTCCTTCTTGAGGGCGCGGGCCATGTAGGCCTGCCCATCCACGCGGGCCTGCGAACACAACAAGCGGGTGAGCAGGCTCTCATTGGACATTTCCAGAGAGAACACCGCCACGGTCTTCTGCAGCTTGGTGGCGACGTGGCTGGCGATGTTCAGCGCGAAGGCCGTCTTGCCCATGGCGGGACGGGCGGCAATGATGATCAATTGGCCGCCACGCAGGCCGCCGGTGGCTTCGTCCAGTTTGGTGAAACCGGTGCTGAGCCCGGCCACGCGGTTCTCTGGATCCAGCATGGCGTCCATGCCGCCGGGGTAACTGAGGATGATGTCCCGTGTGGACTTCAACGAATCGGACGCCTGGTTCTCTGTGCTGAGCTTCAGCAGGTCCTCTTCGGCCTCGGCCAGCAGCAGGTCCGGGTCGTCCTCGCCCTTCATGCAACGGTCAATGACGTTCTGGGACGAGTAAATGATGCGCCGCAGCGTGGACTGCTTGCGGACGATCCTCACATAGCTTTCGATGTTGAAGATGGGGGGCAGGTCATCGTCCAGCGACACCAGGTAGGTGAGGCCATCACAGGATTCATACCAGCCGCGGCGGCGCAGTTCGTTGGCCACGGTGATGCGGTCGATCCTCTCGTTGCGTTCGTAGAGGTCAGTCATCACCGTGAAGATGCGCTGGTGCTTTTCGATGCTGAAGTCGTCGGGGCGCAGGACGGCGGCGGCCTGGACGTAGGTGGCTTCGTTCAGCAGGACACAGCCCAGGACGAGCTTTTCGATATCGACTCTGGCGGGGAGGCCCTTTTCGTAGGTGACCGATGGCTGCTGCATAGCGGGCGACGACTCTTCAGATTTTCAGGGAAGCGGCGGGCTGGCGCAAGCGCGTGCTGAAACAGGACCGGGAAGGAATGTCGTGGTGGAAAATTGCCGCCACCTGCCCTTGTGGATGCAGACTACGGGGGAAACCCTTAGGAACCCGTAGGGTTGGCGGAAAGCGGGAAAGGGAAATTATCAACATTTCCACAGCCATGGGCGGCATATTGTGGAAAAACTTTCTGTGGATATCGAAGCAGAAACCCGTTTAGCGGACGGGCGAGATGGCAGTTGGCGCCGTCGGCGTGGCAGTGGATGCGGATCCAGCTTGCTGCATATCGCGCAGGATGACCGGCGCGAACTGCGCGGCCAGGCCCATGCCCCCTCCGGCGGTGAGGGCGCGGGCGAGGAATTGTTCGCCCATCTCGGCGACGCTTTCCGAGGTGGAATCAGCATCCTCCCCCAGCCAGCCGCCCCCGGCCATACGGGCGGACTTGATGACCTCTTCGATGAGCAGTGATTCAAACTGCCTGGCAACCTGAAAGGCCTGTTCACGGGCGTCGTCCACCTGACGCAAGGCGTCTGCATCCATCAGCGGCGCGCTGCGCACACGGGACGGCGTGTCCAGCGCAGACCCGGCGATGGCGACGGTAGGCTGCAGATGAGTGGTCATTGTTTCCCCTTGGTGAGATGCGGAAATGCGGCGGAAGATTGCTCAGTTGGGGGAGAGGAGGGGCGCAAGGCGCGCAAGCTACAGCACTTCAAGTTCTGCCTCCAGTGCTCCCGCGGCCTTCAGCGCCTGCAGGATGGAGATGATGTCGCGCGCGGTGACGCCAATGGCATTCAGGGCGCGGACAAGGTCGTCGACAGTGGCATCCTTGCCTAGGGCGACGTGGCGTGCGCGCTCCTCGCGGACGTTGACGTTGACGTCGGGCACCACCTGGGTGCTGCCCTGGCCGAAGGGGTTGGGCTGAGACACTTCAAAGCGGGTTTGCACTTCGACACTCAAGCTGCCGTGCATGATGGCGGCGGGCGCGATGCGTACCTGAGAACCCACCACTACGGTGCCCGTGCGTTCATTGACGACGATGCGGGCGATGGCATCCGTTTCGATGCTGAGCGCCTGCAGTTCGGCGACGAAGGCGGCGGCGCCACCGGGGATGTCAGCCGGCGGAGTGACTGTCACCATTGCCGGGTTCGCAGCCACGGCCACGGGAGTCTCTCCGTTCTTGAACTTGGCGTTGATGGCGGTGGCAATGCGGGCGGCGTTAGCGAAGTCTGCTGAGCGCAGTTGCAGGCGGACCTCAGTGGTGGGCATCACCGACGGCGCGGGGCGTTCCACGATACCGCCCGCCGGAACCCGGCCGGTGTTGGGATGGTTCAGCGTGGAGATGGTGCCCAGCGCGGGCCGCCCGGCGGCAAAGCCTCCGGTGAGCACCGCGCCTTGCGAGAGCGCATAGACCTGGCCGTCCACCCCACGCAAGGGCGTCAGCAGCAGCACACCGCCATGGATGTTGGTGGCGTCGCCCATGGCGGCCACGGTGACATCAATCTTCGTGCCCGGTTGCGCGAAGGCGGGCAAGGTGGCGGTGACCATCACCGCTGCCGTGTTGGTGACACGCAGAAAGGCCTGCGGCACGGTGAGGCCCATGCGGTCAAGCAAATTGCGGATGGTCTGGATAGTGAACTGGGTCTGGAAGCGGTCGCCCGACCCCGCCAGGCCCACCACCAATCCGTAGCCGATGAGCTGGTTGTCGCGGATGCCCTCAATTTCGGCGAGATCCTTGATGCGGGTTTCGCTGCGCAACTGTCCAGCGGCAAACAGCAGCAGCAGGAGGGCCAGCGTCATGGCGGCAAGCGGCGCAAGTGGCGATTTGGATTGAGCGCCCATCGTAAATCCTAGAGGGGCAGGAACTTGCCGAAGAGGCTCACCAGGAAGTTGGGCTTCTTGATGGCGTCGGCGACAATACCCTGTCCGTTGACGGTGACTTCCAGTTGCGTGATGCGATCGCTGGTAACGGTGTTGGCTCTGCCCAGGTCCACCGTACGAATCACGCCGCGCACCTTCACCTCTTGTTGTTCGGCATTGATGCCCACACGCTTTATGCCCTCGATGGCCAAACTTCCATTTGGAAGTACGTGAGTCACGCGGGCGCTCATGGTAGTGGAGACGGCAACCTGGCGGCTGGTGGCGCCTTCGGCATCCAGTGAGTTCACGCCATGGATACCAATCATGTTGTTCAGGAAACTGCCAGGCGCCTGGGCTCCGAAGAGGCCGTCGAAGCCTGCTTTGGCGCGCGTGGTGCGTTCGGTGGCGGTGGTGCCGGAGGTGACTGAGCTGGCGCGCTCCACCACCAGGATGGTGACCACGTCATCGACGGAGGTGGCGCGCACGTCGCGGGCGAGGTCCGCCATCAAGCCACCGGTGAGCACAATGCTGCCGGGCGAGGCGAAGGCCGGGGCCTGCGCCTGCCGCGCCAATGCTTCCTCCAGGTAGAGATCGAGGGGCGTCTTTTCGGGTTCCGCGCCCTTCTTCTTTTTTTGTGCAAGGGCGTTGGGCTGGGCACAGGCCAGCAGCAGCAACGCGGCCAGCAGCAGGCGAAAGGCCCGGGCGGCCCGGGAACGGCTTCGGGGAAATGCGGGGGTGGATGTCATCACTGCCTCTCAATGGGACGATGCCTGTGGCTAAGGACTCCTGCGAATTCGCTAGCGGGTTGGTGGACTGCCACGCCCTGCATCCAGGATGAGGGCGCCGTTGGTGGTAATCAGAGCCTGCAGTCGCTGGCCGCGGACAGTGCCCGTGGCGCTGTTCCCGGGCCGGACGGCGCGCACCCAGATGGACTCGCCCGCCGCGCCGGCCTGTTCGGTCACGACGGGCAACGTGAGGGTAACGCCCCCGCTGCGGATGATGAGGTCGGCGCGGTCACCGCGTTGCAGAGTGGGCTGGCGGGAGAACTGGTCCTGGCGCAGCCAGGCACCGGGGGAAACATCACGGGCCAATTGCAGTGCGGCTCGCGCTGCTTCGTTGGGGAGTTCAGCCAGTGTCTCCTGCAGCACCGCAGCCGCATCGCAGGGAACGGTTTCGACGGCGTCCGCGCTGAGGGGCTGCCCACGCTTGACGGCGCGCTTCCAACGGGCGCAGGGCTGTTGACGATGCAAGGCGACGCGCGCCCAGATCGCAACGCTGCGTCCCTGCTCATACTCAATGGACCCGCGCCAGAGCACGTCGCGGGCGCCCTTGGCTGGGGGGACCGCGCCCTTGCGGGGCATGCGCAGGGTCCCCAGGGGGAACTCCCCTTCCTGCCACGAGAGCACCTCGGCCCCGGGGCCGCCGGTGACCGGCAACTCTAACGCCGCGCGGAAGGCGTCCGCGTGAAGGCGGGTGGTTGCGCGGACAATGCACAGGGGCGCGGTGTCCACGGTGGCGGCATCCTCGTCGTTTTGGGGAGGCGCAATGTGGCGCGTCTCGCCGGGCGCGGGCGTATAGCCTAAGTCCGTTTCCGGGGCGAGTGCCGCGAAGCGCCGGTCGCCCGATGCCAGATCGCCAGCAAGGATCCGGGCGCCTTGGACAGGCAGGCAACCGCCTGCAGCCGGATGCGGATGATGGGCCGGGTGCGGATGATGGGCCGGATGCGGGGCCTGGTCAACCGGGACCGCCTTGGCGGGAACCGCGGAGGCCGCCAGGAACCACGCCACCAGCGTCCACCAGCCAACCCGGCAGGCGCGCCTTTGCCACCGTCTTGCCCCTTGCTCTGGCGTCGTCAACACCGCTTACTGCTCCCTTTCCGCGAAGCGCCGCGCGTTCCGTGCGACGCCATCTGGTTTTCCGATTGCGGGTCGCCCTAACGACCCAGATTGTTCAGTTGCTGGTACATTTCGTCGGCGGCGCGCACCACCTTGGCATTCGCTTCGTAGGCGCGCTGGCTGGTGATGAGACCGATGAACTCCTCCACCAGGCTGACGTTGGATTGCTCCAGGTAGCCCTGCAGCAAGGTGCCGGCGCCTTCGGCTCCGCCGGGTTGGCCAAAGACGGGATCTCCGCTGGAGTCGGTGGGCAGCAGCAGATTCTTGCCAAGGCTATTCAGGCCGGCGGGATTCTGGAAGATCGCCAACATGATCTGGCCCGCCTGGTTGGAGGCCGATTGGCCGGGCAGGGAGTAGGTCACCACGCCATCGGGCGCGATATAGACGTTGCGCCCGTCGGGAGGAATGACGATGGGCGGATCCAGGGGATTGCCTTCCGGAGTCACCAGGTTGCCATCGCGGTCCAGGTGAAAGTTGCCGGCCCGCGAGAACCCGATCTGCCCATTGGGCTGTCGTACGGCGAAGAAGCCGTTGCCTTCAATCACCAGATCGGTGGGGTTGGAGGTGAGCGTGAAATTGCCCTGGTTCAACAGGATCTGGTTGGAGATCACCCGCGTGCCCAGGCCAATCTGCAGGCCGGTGGGCACCATCGCCTGGGTGTTGGCGCTGGCGCCAGGCTGAATGACGTTCTGGTAGAGCAGGTCCTGAAATTGGGCGCGCCGCATCTTGAAGCCAACCGTGTTGGAGTTGGCCAGGTTGTGGGCGATGTTGTCCACGTTGGTTTGCTGGGCGTGCATGCCGCTGGCGGCGCTGGAGAGTGCTCGAATCACAATACCTTCCTTTTCCTCGTCAGGCCTTCCACATCAGGCCGTTCTGACCGGGCCGTTCTCTTCACGTGCCGACTGGCAGTGCCAGCCGGACGTGGCGGGGTGGGCGGAGCCAACCTACGGCCTGCTATCCCCTGCTGCCGGGTTACCACTTGGCAACTTGTTCCAGGACGCCGCGGCGCGCCGTGGAGACCACGCTGTAGGCGCGGTTCAGCATCTGAAACTCGCGGCTGGCGGTCACCAACTGCATGCTGGCCGAAGCGGCATCGACGTTGGAAACCTCCAAGGCCTTGTTGCTGACGGTGGCCTTCGCCGCACGGGGCGTCATGCCGGGTTGGGCGGCGAAGTAGACCCCCTCCTCCTTGCGCAGCAGGTCAGGACGCGAGAAGTCCTGGACGGAAAGCTTACCCAAGCGTCGTTGCTGCTGCCAGATGGCGCCTTCGGCGTCAATCTCCAGCGGGATTTTGGGATCGGCGGCCAGCTTCCCCGGCCGCTCTGTCTCCAACACCTTCACGGCGTAACCCTGTCGAGTCCGCAGCTCCCCGTCAGGGGCCAGACGAAAGTTGCCTGCCCGGGTGTAGCGTGCGCCCCGCGGGGTATCGACAACGAAGAATCCGCTGCCTTCCAGAGCAACATCGGTGGGATTGCCCGTTTCCTGCAGACCGCTTTGCCGGAACTCCGTGTAGCGATCTTCGATCATGGGCATCTCGGACAGCGTTTTGCTTTCCCCGGCCAGGATCGCTTCGGCGGCGGCTCCGGAGAGATAGCTGGAAAAGCGCTCCCGATCTGCCTTGTACCCAGGGGAGGAGGCGTTGGCGAGATTGTTGGCGATCAGGTCCAAAGTTTGCATCCGGGTGTCCATGCCGGCGGCCAGAACTGCGGAAAGTGGGTCCACGGTGGATATACCTCGGTGAGGCCGAATGCACGTGAGGGTCCAAACAACGAAGCGGCGGGTCGGGGCGTGTGGCGGCGAGTAGCGGCGGGTGGCGGCGAGGAACCCCGCGGCAGCCCTCCGCTCCGCTGGATTGTCCCTTTACCCAGCTGGATTGTCCCTTTACCCAGTTGGATCGTCCCTTTACCCCGTAACCCCGGGGATTTGCGGCGCTGGGACCACGCGCCCGGCGAAGGCGTTCGGCGCTACGCCCAAGCAGAATCGCTGTGCCCAACCGGGGCGGGAGCGAGGATTCTGCGTCTGTCGCCGGTGACAAGATCTGGTCATCGACGAGAGTTAGTCACCCCATCGGTGGTGGAATTGGCGGCCAGCAGGTGCGGCAGCGACGCCGAAATGGGAGGAAATCCGGGCACGGGGGCTCCCTTGGTGTCGTCCGAACGGTTTGGCCACCGAACTGCTTAGGCAGCGTCGTGACTTTCCTGTCTTCCATGCACGCACCCGGGTCCGCCGATACCAACAGGGCATTGGCGAAAGGGGTCCCGGGCGATCTGCGCGTTTCGGCGAGCAGCTTACCCGATTCACGGACGGACACCGACCTCGCGTCCGCGACCCAATGGGAGCCATCCGCCTTTTGGTTGCTATGGAAGGGTGCTTCCGGCGGCAACCATCCGGCCAGCCAGCCCGGCGGGGCGGGGGATCCGACGGTCTTCCGCAAGGCAAACAGAGAGGCGGCCGGTTCCGGAAGCGGCGGGTACCCGGACGTCCACGGAGGAAGCGGCAGGATTTCCAGCAGCCGCACCGTTGGCCTTGCGTCTGTCGGCTCTGCAAGTATCGGTACTGCAAGTAGCGGTTCTGGGTCCGGATCGGCGGCAGTGTATGGCCGAGGAAACCTGCCACGATCGAGCGCGGCAACACCGCTGCAAGAAAGCCAGGCCAACTCCGCACGGAAAGCCAGTGGGAACGCAGAACGGGAGATCGCAAGCCGACGCGGCCTGGAGGATCGAGGGCGGACGCCCACCGGATCCGCCGCCGCGAGCAACTCGCGGACGCAAGTGGATGTGAAGGATCGGGCGCCCGGGCAATCGCCCTCGCAGCCCGTCGCGCAACCGACACGGGGCGACTCAGCAGCGCGTCCGGTTTCCGCGGAGCCGCGAGAGGCCGCATCTGGCATCGACGCCCGCGCGAATCGGCAACAGGAAGCCGTCCGGGAAGCGGATGGCCAAAGGGATAGCGGAACGCAGGGAAGCTTGACGGGATTCGCGGAGTCGCTTCCGGACGCCGTTGGGGAAGTCCCGGCTGATGCTGGCGGGACGACTGCTGGCGCGACATCGGCCACTCTCCCCGGTCAGGCGCCGACGGAGCTGGACGCGTCTACGGCTACCAGTTCCATGCTGGCGACCAGCCCCGGGCCAACGACCAGTTCCCCGGATGCCTCCATCGTGACGCAGGCTTCCGGCGTGATGCAGGCTTCCGGCGTAATGCAGGCGGCAGTCCCTGGTGGATCAGAAGGTGCGTCGCTGACGGCGAACCCCGGTTCGCCGGAGGCAGCGCGGATGGGCGGGCGCAGCACGGAGGGTGGCGTCGCGGGCGGCCAACTGTTTGGGAATGGCAATCACGCGCTCGCGGCAGGTCACGGGCAGTCAACGGGAGAGGCGACCCTGTCCCCGTCAGGCTCCGCAGCCATGCAGCCGGGGGAGGCCAGGACGCTGGCCATGGAGATGAGCGGTGTGGGTGGGCAGCCCGACGGCGCGACAGGTTCCCAAGGGTCCGCTGCGATGGCGTTGCCGGATGGCATGGCCACGGGCGTGGTGGACGGACCGGGCGTTGCCGGCGAGCAGGCCTTTGGCATGGAACTCACGCTCCGCGCCGGCCAGCGGCCGACGGAGATCGCCGCGCGGGGGGTGATGGGGGAGCGGACGTCGATGGCCGACTGGGCACGGATGCCGGCGGCGGACGGCCTGGACGCAAATCCAGAGGAAGGGATGGATGGATCCGGCCAGGCAACAGCCCGGCAGGACCCGGCAGGCGGGGAGGCGTCGCAAGGGGACGCGCTGCTGGTGAAGGATGGTGAGGCGGCGGCCTCCAGACAGCGGGCGACGCCAACCGAGGGGTCCATGCCGGTGCGCGTTGCCTCCCATGGCCCAGGACGAACGGGTGCCGCGGCAAACCAGGGTTCCCCGGTGATTGGCGCCACGGGCGGGCAGTGGCCGAACGGGCAGGCGCAGGCGGGCCGTCAGGATCAAGGGCGGCAGGACCAGGGGCAGCAGGACCAGGGGCAGCAGGAGAGCGGCAATTTCGTTCTGGAAGCGTCCCGGCAACGCCTGGCGGGCAACGGGGCGGATGCGGCACTCAGCGCAACGCGCGGCGTGGGATCGCAGGGCGCGCCGGCAACCGGCGGGCAGTTGGCCGGAGGGGGCGCCGTCTCGCAGACACCAGCCCGCACCGCATCCACGACGTTGGATCCCCTCAGTGCGGGACGCGCCCGCGAGTTCCAGATGGAACCGGGACCGATGCCAACCGGGGCGACACGATCCCTGTTGGTGCGGCTGCCGGCGGAACTGCGCGGGGAGGCCGTGCAGCTGCGCTTCCTGCAGCGGGGCGATCAGATTGATGTGCGCATCGCATCCACCTCAGAGAGCGCCGCGCAGGAGTTGCGGGAACAACTCCCGGCGCTGGTGGGACGCCTGCAGCAGGCAGGCATGGTGACTGAGCGGGCGTCGACCCTGCAGCCCGGCGGCGAGGCGCACGACCTGTTGCGCCGCGGCGACGGCCAACCGGGCGAGGCCAGGCAACACCAACAGCAGTCCTCCGATGACCAGGCCGAGCACAGGCAACCGCGGGATGCGGAATCGCGCCCGGGCTCTTCGTCAAGGCGCTCGTCGGCGGATAGCCGCTTCGCCAGCCTGCTGGGGAACTCGTCCCTTTCCCTGGCCACCAACAGACAGCCGATTTCCGTTCAAGAAGGTGAACTCTCATGATGAATCCCATTGGTTTCCTCACGCAGGCCATGCAAGGGGGCGGGTCCCGGATCCCGGACACGGCGCGCGAGATGCGCAGCGCGAACGCGGCAAACAATGGCCGCGGCCTTGTCGCCGGGGCAAATGACGCAGCCACGGAAGGCGCGCGCGGCGGCAACGACGCGGCTACAGGTAGCAGCGCCAGCCCTGCCATTGCATCGGGTCTGGCCACCAAGGAAACCTTCCTCACGCTGCTGGTGGCGCAGATCAAGAACCAGAATCCATTGAATCCAGCCGACGGGACGGAGTTCCTTTCGCAGTTGGCCCAGTTCACGCAGGTGGAGCAGTTGATCTCAATCCGGCAGGAACTGGAAACCATGGGACAGCAGAATCAGGCGCTCACGCAGGCAGCGGCGCGGAACCTGCAGAGCTCCTAAGTGGAACCTGATCGATCACAAGCCGAGAACGAATCTGGTGATCGAAACCGAACTCCCGCAACCCAATCGAATCTTCAAAGAAAGAGGCTTCTTCCATGTTTACGGCTTTCTCTTCCGCCCTCTCCGCGCTTACCGGACACACCACCGCGGTGGATGTGGTGGGCAACAATCTGGCGAACCTGAATACGATCGGCTTCAAGCGCAGCGAGGTGAGCTTCTACGACCTGCTGTCGCGTACCTTGGGCGCCAGCGGACAAACACAGGTGGGCATGGGCGTGGGACGCCCGTTCACCAGCCGCCAGTTCAATCAGGGGGCCATCCAGACTACATCCGGCAGGCTGGATGCGGCCATTCAGGGTGAGGGCTTCTTTGTGGTGAAGGATGCCAATGGCGGCATCATGTACACGCGCGCCGGGAACTTCAAGAAGACGGCGGACGGCATGATGGTGACGGCCACCGGCGAGCGGGTGCAGGGTTGGGTGGCCGATGTGGATGGCAATGTCACCTCCACGGGAGCCGTGGGGGATATCCGCCTTCCGGAGGGCAGTTTGCGGCCCGCCTCCGCCACCGAGAATCTGTTCCTCACCATGAACCTGAATGCGGCGGATAACCCCGGCGCGCAATCGTTGTTCCGGGTGCCCGTGCGCACCTATGATTCGTTGGGCAATGAACTCATCGTCACGATGAACTACGAAAAGACAGGTCCGAACACCTGGCAGATGTGGGCCGATGCGCTGGACCCGGCTGTGGGTACGATTGTGCCGGACGATACGGCGAAGGTGGACCTGGCCTTCGACTCCTTCGGATCATTGATCGAAATCAATGGGGTGGACCAGACAACGGATCCGCCACCCAACACCACCGTGGAGCTCAACCTCACCGGACTTGCCTCGGGCGCCTCTGACTTCGATGTGCAGGTGAACTTCTTTGCGCCCACCGGAGCGCCGCTGGTTTCGCAATTCGCGCAGCCATCAGCCATCGCGGGCCTGGTGCAGGATGGGCAACCGGCGGCACAGTTATCCAGGGTAGCCGTTGGAGATAACGGCGTCCTGCTGGCCCAATACTCAGATGGCACTGAGAACATCATCGGGCAACTGGCATTGGCCAGCGTGGGAAATCCTGAAACGCTGGTGGCGGTTGGGAATAACGCGTTCCGGGTGAGTGCAAACTCGGCTGAACCCGTCATTGGCGCGGCTGGAACCGGAGGACGCGGCACCATTGTGGGCGGCGCCACGGAGGCGTCCAGCGCGGACATGGCGCGCGAGTTCACCAACCTCATCGTTTACCAGCGCGGCTACCAGGCCAACGCCAGAGTGATCACCACCGCGGATGAGCTGAGCGCGGAAACCATCAACCTCAAGCGATAGCCCTTCCCCGCCGATAGATCCCCCAGGGAATGCCCCGGCAGCCTAGCGCCGGCGGCATTCCCTCACTTGAATGCCGGCAGCCCGGCGCAGCAACCATCATGGCCACCACACAGTCCGCCGAAGTATCCCGCCTACAGTCCATGGAGCACCATGCCGATCTACCCATGGAGATTGAAGTGGAGCTCGACCAGCGTCCGATGACGGTGCGGGATCTGCTGAATCTGGCGGCGGGTTCGATTGTACGGCTAACCCGATCCGCTGGCGAGAATGTGGATGTCTGCGTGAACGGCTCCCGCGTTGCGGTTGGCGAAATCGTCATCCTGCAGAACAAGGTGGGAGTCCGTATTACTGATTTCGAGTCTGAGTGAAACCACGAAGGCTTGGGTCGGCAGGGCATCCCGTCTGCGCGGAGTGCAAGCGGGGAGGAAGCGATGGAAGAGGCGCCTGTATGGGTGTGGCCTTTGTTGGTTTGCGGGCTGGCCTTCGGCCTAAAGATTTGGGCCGCGCGATGGGCCGCGGGGCGCCTTGGCGTAACCCATGGAGGGCGGCGCTCAAGTGGGGAAGCAGGCGTGCGAAGCGCGTGGCAAGCCGGGCTGTGCTGGCTGTCCACACTGGGCTTGGGAGGCATATCCGGACAGCGGTCTGACGCCCCGCGAGAAGTGATCCGCGTGGTGAGCCGCAGGGCGTTGAGCGCCCAGCAGAGTCTGGTGGTAGTTGAGATTTGGGGCCAGCAGATGGTGCTTGCCGTGCAGCCCGGGGTAGCGCCCACGGTACTGGCAACCCGGGATGCGGCCGCTCAGGATGCCGGGCTTCGTTCCCACCGCGCCACCACCTTTTCGCAACATCTGAACGAGTTGCGTTCCAGCGGGGCGCTTGAGGACCGGCCATGCGCATAAGCGGCGCCGAGGCCGGCGTGACGGTCAACGATGCAGCAAGTGCCGGGGTGGGCACTGTAGCGAACGCCGGGGCGGACACTGTAGCGAACGCCGGGGTGGACACTGTGGCGAACGCCCGGGTGAAGTCGACGCCGAAAGATACCTTCAGCACGCCCGTGAACGATACCGTGCGCGGGACAGTGCGCGGGACAGTGCGCGGGACAGTGCGCGGGACAGTGCGCGGGACAGTAAGCGGGACGGGAAGCAGGACGGTGGCGCGCGTGCTGTTCTGGCTGCTGTGCGCCATGCCCTTGGGCGCGCAGTCCGCGCAAGATCCTCTGCTTGGCTTGCGCTTCGTTCCAGGAGCAAGCGCGGTGAATGTCCCGCTGCAGATTGTCATGCTGCTGACGGCGCTGGCCCTGTTGCCTGCGTTGGTGATGACGCTGACGCCCTTCCTGCGGCTGGTGGTGGTGTTCCACTTCCTACGACAGGCGCTGGGTACCCAGACAACACCCTCCAACCAGGTGCTGGTGGGGATGTCGTTGTTCCTCACCATGCTGCTGATGCAGCCGGTGGGCCAGCAAATTTACGATGCCGCCTATGTTCCCTACGAGCGTGGCCAGATTGGCTTTTCGGAAGCTCTCGACCGTGGCATCGCTCCGCTGCAGACCTTCCTGTTGCGTTATACCCGGGAAAAGGATCTGCAGCTGTTCCTGGAGATGGCGCAATTGCCGCCACCGGCCAACGCGAGTGAATTGCCCTTCCGGGTTGTGGCCCCCGCGTATGTGCTTTCTGAGTTGCAGACGGGCTTCCAGATTGGCGCGGTGCTGTTTCTGCCCTTCCTGGTGATTGACTTGTTGGTGGCCTCCATCACGCTCTCCATTGGCATGGTGCAACTGCCTCCGGTGATGATTTCCGCGCCCTTCAAGATCCTGCTGTTTGTGCTGGCGGACGGATGGAACATGGTGGTGGGCTCCTTGATGAAGGGGTTCCTGGGAGGTGTTGGATGACGCCCGACTCCGTGGCGGAACTGGTGCGCGTTTGTCTTTGGACGGCCTTTTGGGTAGGGCTACCGGTGTTGACGATCAGCTTTCTTTCAGGGGCCGTGATGAGCATCGTGCAGGTGCTCACCAGCATGCAGGATAGCGCCTTCAACACCATCCCCCGGTTGATCGCCTTCTTCGTGGGAATGTTGGTGTTTCTGCCCTGGATGTTGGAACGGATGATCACCTATACGGTCTCCATCCTGGGGCACCTGGAGAAGTTCGCCCGCTAAAGATCGAACGGTTGCCATGCCCGTAAACCTGTTGTTTACAGCCGAGCAGATGACCGCCTTCCTGCTGGTGCTTAGCCGGATGGCGGGGCTGATGATTTTTCTGCCCGTGCCCGGCCTGCGCGCCATCCCCGAAACCCTGCGGCCACTGGTGGCGCTGGCGCTCACCTTTCCCCTGCTGCACCGCCTGCCGGCACTGCCCGATGAGCAGTTAACCGCTGGCACGCTGGTGCTGTGGTGCCTGGGCGAGCTCACCTTTGGGCTTCTGTGGGGCCTCGCAGTCCACTTCCTGATTGAGGCCTTTGTCTTGGGGGCGCAGTTTCTGGCCCTCCAGGCAGGCTACGGGTACGCATCCATGGTGGACCCGTCCACGCAGGCCGACGCCGGACTGCTGCAGATTCTGGCGCAGTTGATGGCCTCTTTGCTCTTCTTCGCCACTGGACTGCACCGGCAGATTCTTTACCTGATGGCGGAGAGCATCACACGCATTCCGCCCGGGCAATTCGCTGTACACATGGGAACCGCGGAGAGCCTCATCGGGCTGGGCTCCACCATGCTGGAGGTAGCGGCAAGGCTGGCGATGCCCTTGCTGGCATTGCTGTTGTTGATAGACCTGGCGCTGGCGTTGCTGGGTCGCGTCCAAGCCCAACTCCAGCTTCTGCCGCTGGTGTTTCCCGCGAAGCTGCTGGCCAGCCTACTGGTGTTGGGGCTGCTTACCGGAGCCTACACGCGGGTCTTCCAGAGTTTCGGCCGGGAGATCCTGAGTTTCCTGCGAGGCGTTGTTCTGGCCAGTGGCGCGCCGGCTGGATAACGATGGCGCGGCGGCCGGGATACAGCGGCGCCCCTGGCCTAAAGCCGAAACGAATGGCTGTTTGACCATGCGTGACAAGAGTTGGCCATGAGTGACAAGAGCCAGAAAACAGAGAAACCCACACGGCGACGCCTGGACAAGGCCCGCGAGGACGGCCAATTCGCGGTCTCTCGCGAGTTCCTGGGCAGCTTGCAGTTTGTGGGCTTCCTGGCGTTGCTGATTGCGCAGGCGCCACGGCTGCTGCAGACCACGGTGGAGGTTCTGCGCTTCAGTGTGGCCGAGGCCTTCCGGCCGCAGGCCACCGTATCGTCACTGCACGGCGCGGTGCTGGCGTTGGCGGCGCAAGTGGGCGCGCCACTCGCCTGGGCGGGCGCTGGCGTGGTGGTTCTCACGCTGCTGTTCCAACTGATGCAGACTCGCTTTGGCTTCAGCGCCAAACGGCTACAGCCCGACCTAAAGAAATTCGACCCTTTCAAGAAAGCGCAGCAGACCCTGAAGGAGAACTGGCCCCAGTGCTTGAAGGCGCTGGTTCTGTTGCCGTTCTTCTGTTGGATCGTTTACACGATGGCGCGACAGGAACTGGAGTTGTATCTGCAACTGCCCTTCATGGCCTTGCGGCATGGGTTGGAGGCTACCGGCGACAGCGTGCGCACCCTGCTGTGGCGCGCCGCCGGGCTGTTCCTGGTGCTGGGTGTGATTGACTTCGCCCGCTCTCACTTCCGCTACCAGAAGGACCTGCGGATGAGCCGTCAGGAGATCCGCGACGAAATGAAGGAGGTGGAAGGCCACCCGATGATCAAGGCCCGCATGCGGCGCTTGCAGCGGGAAATGCTGCGCAAGCAGATGCTGCGGGAGGTGCCCACAGCCACCGCGGTGGTGGTGAACCCGACGCACTTTGCGGTGGCCATTCGCTATGAACCGCAAACCATGGCGGCGCCCAAGGTGGTGGCCAGCGGGTTGGATTTCCTGGCGCTCCGCATCCGCAAGGTGGCGCGAGAGCACGAGATTCCAGTGATCGAGAATCCGCCTCTGGCCCAGGCGCTCTATCGCAATACACGCGTGGGGCAGGAGATTCCGGAACACCTCTACCGGGCAGTGGCTGAGGTGCTGGCCTACGTGTTCCAACTCCGACAGCAGCGGCGCTTCTAGTGGGCGCCCCCACGGGCGGGCTAAAGTCCTTCCCCGAAAAGCCGATCAACCCCAGGCCACCAATGCGCGCGATTGGCCAACGCGCGCGATTGGCCAGGACCGCCGTGTTGGCCAGGATTGCCGTGTTGGCCAGGACCGCCGTGTTGGCCAGGATTGCCGTGTTTCCCAGGATTGCTCGTACGCGGGCTTGGCCTGCAAGAGCCAGAACCTTTCATGACGCCTGCCGTGAACAACGCACCCGCCGGGAACCCGGCAGCAGCTTCTCCTGCACCGGCGATGCTTAGCCTCAACGGCGGGGTGTCTCTGCTGAGTCCGCATCTGCGCATGCTGGCCGATCTGGGCGTTCCGGTGGGCGTGCTGGTGACCGTCGTGGCGATGATCACGCCACTGCCGGGTGTCCTGCTGGATGTGCTTATCGTCTGCAACGTCACGCTGTCGGTGATTGTGCTGCTGGTTTCGATGTACATTTTGAAGCCGGTGGAATTCAGCGTGTTCCCTACCACGCTTCTGCTACTGACGCTCTTCCGGCTGGCGCTGAACATTTCCTCCTCGAGGTTGATTCTGCTGAACGGGAATACCGGCACGTCCGCGGCGGGTCATGTGATTGAGGCTTTCGGGCAGTTTGTGGTGGGCGGAAATTACGTGATTGGCACCGTGATCTTCCTGGTGCTGATCGCCATTCAGTATGTCGTCATCAATCACGGCGCCGTACGCATCTCCGAAGTGACGGCGCGCTTCACCTTGGATGCCCTGCCCGGCAAGCAGATGTCGATTGAGAAGAGCCTTTCCGCCGAAGCGGAATTCTATGGCGCCATGGACGGCGCGTCGCGCTTCACACAGCGGGACGCCATCGCCAGTATTCTCATCACCGGAATCAATATCGTTGCGGGATTCCTGATTGGGATTCTGCAGCACGATATGCCGTTCCTCAAGGCGCTGCAGACCTACACGGTGCTCACCATCGGCGATGGTCTGGTGACGGTGATTCCGGCGCTGATGATCTCTATCTCTGGCGGCTTGATCGTGACCCGCGCGGGGTCAGAAAAAACCCTGGGCGCGGAGTTCAAGCGACAGATGTTCGGCAACGCGCAACCGCTGATGCTGGCCTCAGTAGCCTTGGGCGGCCTGGCGATTCTGCCGGGTTTACCGAAGATCCCCTTTCTGCTGCTGGGTGGCGCGGTCGGCTACGCCGGCTGGCAACTGAAGCGGGAGGCCGAGAAAAAGGCTGAGCCTACCGCAGCCATTGCCAAGGCCGCGCCACGCGAGAAGGTGGAGACCCTGTTGAAGGTGGATCCGCTGGCCGTGGAGATTGGGTTGGGTCTGGTGCGGCATGTGGAAGGCGGCGCCAATTCGCCGCTGCTGCGTCGTATCGCGTCAATGCGGAAACAACTGGCGGGCGATTTGGGCTACGTCCTGCCGCCGGTGCGCGTGACGGACAACCTCAGCCTGAAGGCGCGGGAATACGTGGTGCTGCTGAAGGGCGCCGAGATCGCCCGGCAGGAAATGCCCGCTGGTCATGAGCTGGCCATTCGCTCGCGCGCCGATGCAACGCCCTTGCCCGGCGAGGAGGTGCGGGACCCGGCCTTCGGCTTACCCGCCTACTGGATCTCCACGGACCACCGCGACGACGCCAAGCAAAAGGGCTACACCGTCGCCGATGGGTTGAGCGTGATGGGCACGCATTTGACAGAACTGGTGCGCAAGCACGCCCACGAGCTGTTTTCGCGTCAGGACGCCAAGCGATTTCTGGATCGTGTGGGCGAGGAGAATCCCAAGACGGTGGAAGACCTGGTGCCCAAGCAACTGCCGCTGTCGGCGGTGCAACGCGTCCTGCAGAACCTGCTGCGAGAGCGCGTATCGATTCGCGATGGCGCCTCGATCCTGGAAGCCCTGGGTGAGGCGTCGCAGAACTCGCGCACTGTCGTGCAGCTGACTGAGTACGTACGCCAGGCCATCCGCCGCATTCTGGTCCAGCCCTATCTAAACACGCAAGGCG
>JALOKO010000291.1 GCA_025456495.1 Bryobacterales bacterium
GTTCAGCTTCAGCGCCTCGACGAACTTACGCCGCGCATGCGCCCAGCAGGCGGCGTGCACGATGCCCGGCGCTCCCACTTTCTCGTAAGCGGCATAGCCGTCGGTCTGCAGGGGTGCCGTTGGTGTGTCGCTTGTCCATGCAGGTTCTCTTACCCGCCCTGCTCAGTCATTAGGCGAACAGGAAGCGTCTCATTGCTGTTGGCACGGAGGGCGCCGCTATCGGCAAAGACGAAACGGAACAAAGGTTCTGGTTCGCCGGACTGTGGGAACGCGGCGTGGATGCGCTGGAAGGGGACGGCAAGCGGCTCCTTCCTGTTCGAGCGAAATGAGGTGACGATGCCGACCAGCATAGCCTTCAGACCGTGTCCCGAAACGAAGCGCAAGCAAGCTTCGGGCAGCACGTTGCAGCGGCGCCGGCACAGAGGGGCGCGACCGCGAAGCGCGATCGCAATTGAAGCACTGGCGTTGGGGCAGAGTCCAGCGCAGGAGGGGAACCTGGTTTGGCCCCGAGCTTCCCGATTGACGCCGCTGGTGTGGGGACGAGCCTGGAGTGAATCGCGGGATGATTGCTGGTAGTGTCATGGCAAGGAGTCAACGAAATGACGTGCGCGAACCGGTTGGTTCGATTCGGATTGATGGCAGTGACGGGTCTGCTGGCGTTGCTTCTGCCCGCGACGTCCGCGGCCCAGCAGCGTGAGGCTGCCTTCGAGGTCTATGGCCTCACTGGCGCGTACAAGCACGGGAACCTCGCCGTCTCGGAAGCGTGGAATCCTCAATGGGGCGGCGGACTGCTGGCCCCCCTTGGCAGCAAGTGGGGAGTTCTTGTCGATGTTACTACGAGCGCCGCGGAAAGGCAGCCCACCGTGGATGGAAGGCCCATCCAGGACCCAAGTTTGTTCATTCGAGAGCGTAGGGTGGCCACCACTCCGTCAGCGATTCGAATATGGCGGCGGGACCGATACTCCATCTATGCCGGAGGCGGCTGGGCATGGGAGCACCGTCGCCAGCAGAGCCGTTTCCTTCCGATTATCGATCGGGGACCGGACGGCTCTGCGGTGTTGGGTCCACCTATAGAGAGCCGGGGCGGCGACACCCAGGGGGCGCTGGCGTTGCGATTCGGTGGCTTGGTAAGCATCACCCCGCGGACTACCTTCCGGGCCGGCTTCTCGCTGCTGCAGCGATACGCAGACGAACGCGGGTCAAGGGTGCTGGAAGTGGGTTTCGGCTACCGTTTCTAGACCCAGCCCACGGATGCGCCCACGGATGCGCCCACAGAGGTGCCCACAGAACCCTGGATGTCCACGACAGTCCGGCCAGCGTGTGGCCGTACGTTGTCTGCTTTCGCATCACGGCACCGGCTGATCCCAGGACAGAGTGGAATCCCTTCGGACATACGCATCCGCCCCACCTGGACGGCCACTTCGTTGCCGAGTGCTCGCTTCCAGCGGAAGCCAGAGCTGGCGTCCGCCGCTGGTGGGTTTCGGGGAGCGATACCAATGGATGGAGGGGGATTCGTGAGATGGGCGTTGGTGCGCTGGTTGGCGGCGGGGTGAGGGATTTTGCCCCGAACTGCCTTGTCCCGTTGGCGGCGCCGGGCGTGGGAGGCCGGGGGCGGCGGATTGTTGAGGACGGGGGGGGCAGAGGACGGGGGCACGTTCCGGGCACCGCGCGGAATGCGGATACAATAGCAGGGGAATCCAGCGGTGGGCTGGCGCAAGGAGTGAGGATCATGGCGAAACTTGGCTTTCTGGGGTTGGGCATTATGGGCTATCCGATGGCCCGTAACTTACTGAACAAAGGGCATGAAGTTGCCGTTTGGTCGTTTACCGCCAGCAAGATGGAGGCGCTGCGCACGGAAGCTGGCGCGCTTCCCTGCGCCACTCCGCGCGAGGTGGCGGCCGCCGCCGAGGTCGTCTTCCTGTGCGTTGGCGATACCGCCATGGCTGAAACGGTGATTCTGGGCAAGGACGGACTGGTGGAAGGGGCCGCCCCGGGCTGCATCATCGTGGATACCTCCACGGTTGCGCCTTCCGCCAGTGTTGCCATCGCGGAGGCTTTGGCGGCACGCGGAATCCATTTTTTGGGAGCGCCCGTAACGGGCTCAAAACCCGGGGCCGAGGGCGGCACGCTCACCTTTATGGTGGGGGGTGAACGCGAGGTCTATGAGCGTGCTAAGCCCTATATGGAAGCCATGGGCGCCAATTTCTACTATTGTGGCGGGCATGGCGCGGGCTTGCACGCCAAGCTGACACAGAACCTCATCCTCTCTAACTTGTTGCAAGCATTCAATGAAGGGATGATTTTGTGCTCCAAGGCGGGTGTTGATCCAGAACTGATGCTGGACATCCTGAACAACAGCGCCGCCCGTAGCGGATTGGTGTCCTTTAAGGCGCCTTATGTGTTTGCACGGAACTTCGAAACGAATTTTTCCATAAAGTGGATGCACAAGGATGTGGGACTGATGCTCCAGTCCGGGGACGAGCAGGGAGTGCCATTGCCCCTGACGGCCCTCACTCAACAGATGCTAAAGGTAGCGATTGCAGAAGGTTACGGAGATGAGGACATCTGCGCCAGCATCAAGGTGCTGGAGCGCATCGCCGGGGTGCAAGTAAAAAAATCCGAAAAATTGTAGATTTCCTCTTGCGTTTCCAGGAATCATAGGCTAATCTGAAAACAAGCCAGGGAGGCAACTCCCACCAAAGCGAGACTAACCTCTGAAGACCCCTGAAGCAACAACCTCCCTGGCACTTTTTTCCGAGGTTGCTTCCCCCCGAACTCTCCCCTTCGCCTCTCCTTTCACCCGATTGACTCTGGCCTGATCGCCGTCACTGGCATGATCGCCATTACTGGCATGATCGCCGCTACTGGCATGATGGCCATCGCGTCTCGGCTGCATCTTGCAGGATTGGGATGGGAAGCTGCAGCGGCCTTGAAACCTGTGCATGTGAACGCAGTTACGTCTTGGACTCCGTTGTGCCTGTGGGGATGCTAGGTCGGCTTTCGTCCACCGCGCGAAGGCGCGAAGGCGCTGAGGCGCTTCGGTGGTCTCGTGACAGAGATCCGCATTCACCCCTATAATGGTATGAGGCACTGTTGCGGATTCGTGTCTGAACCGCCCTTGAGGTGGTAAGGCGTGAAAGTGTTTGCCGCTTCTAGCCCCCAAAAGTCTCTTCGTGGTTACGGTTGGGTTTCCCGCCGTCGGTAGTCTGCCCGAGGCATCCCGCTGAGGGTTCCGCCCACCTTACGGAAGCTATGTTCGAGAGTTTAAGCGACAAGCTGCAGCGCGTCTTCAAGGACCTTCGGGGCCAAGGCAAACTCACGCCCGAAAATATGGAGGCGGCGCTGAAGGAGATCCGGGTAGCGCTGCTGGAAGCGGACGTCAATTTCAAGGTGGTGAAGACCTTCATCGCCAACGTTCGCGAAAAGGCGATGGGGCAGGAAGTGCTGACGGCGCTTTCGCCGGCGCAACAGGTAGTGAAGATCGTCCGTGACGAACTCACGGAGATACTGGGCGCGCGACAGGCGAAGATCCAATTCGCGGCGCAGCCGCCAACGGTGATTATGGTGGTGGGCCTGCAGGGCTCAGGAAAGACGACGTCTACGGCGAAGCTGGCGCGCTGGCTTACCAAGAACGGGCGGGCGCCGCAATTGGTGTCGGTGGACGTTTACCGTCCGGCGGCGCGCGAGCAGTTAAAGGTGCTGGCCAAGCAGATAGGCGCGGCGATCTATGAGGGCGAGCCCGGCATGGACAAGCCCCTGGACCTGGCCACGCGGGCGCGACGCGAGGCCATGGATCGTGGTCGCGACGTGGTGTTGGTGGATACGGCCGGGCGGCTGCACATCGACGAAGCGTTGATGACTGAACTGCAGGAATTGAAGGAGACGCTGAAGCCGACCGAAATCCTGTTCGTGGCCGATGCCATGACCGGCCAGGACGCGGTGAAGTCAGCGGCTGAATTCCACCAGAGGCTGGGGATTACGGGAGTGATTCTCACCAAGCTGGACGGCGACGCGCGCGGCGGTGCGGCGCTTTCAATTAAGCAGGTTACTGACCAACCGGTGAAGTTTCTGGGCATGGGTGAAAAGACCGACGCCCTGGAGGAGTTTCACCCGGACCGCATGGCCCAGCGCATTTTGGGCATGGGCGATGTGTTGAGCCTGATTGAGAAGGTGGAAGAGAACCTGGACCAGGCGAAAGCATTGGAGATGCAGGACAAGATCCTGCACAACGAGTTTTCGCTGGAGGACTTCCGCGACCAGTTGATCCAGGTGCGCAAACTGGGTCCGCTGGAGAACCTGCTGAAGATGATCCCTGGGATGGGGGATCAGTTGAAGGATGTGAAGGTGGACGAGAAGGAGTTGAACCGGATTGTGGCGATGATCAACTCCATGACGCCGAAAGAGCGCGCCAACCACATGATCATCAATGGCAGTCGGCGGCGCCGGATTGCCCGTGGCAGCGGCACCAGCGTGCAGGAAGTGAACCAGTTGCTGAAGCAATACGGGCAGGCACGAAAGATGATGCGCAGCCTGAGCAGTGGAATGATGGGCGGCATGGGTGGCAAGATGGCCAAGCGCATGGCGCAAATGGGCCGCATGGGCGGCGGGAAGTTTCCGTTTTAGGTAGAGGGGCCCGCGGATGCCCGCGGCCGTAATCGTTCGTGTGAGGAGAGAGACAAGAACATGCTGGCAATTCGACTGGCCCGTTTCGGGAGCAAGAAGAAGCCTACCTACCGCGTGGTGGTGATGGAAAAGACCAACCCGCGTGATGGCCGGGCGGTGGAAATTGTGGGCCACTACAACCCGGTGGCGCAACCCACTGAGCTGAAGTTGAACCATGAGCGGATCGACTATTGGATGAAGTGCGGCGCGCAGCCCACCGACACCGTGAAGCGTCTGTTGAAGGCGCAGCCGGCCGAAGCGGCCGCCGTCTAAGGACGCATCGTACCGGAACTGCAAGCAGGCGGGGCAGCCCATTGGCTGCCCACGGGAAAGGCGGAGCATGCGGGAATTGGTGGAAGAGATCGCAAAGGCCTTGGTGGACGACCCCGATCAGGTGGAAGTGAACCAGGTGGACGGCCCACAGGCGACTGTACTGGAACTGCGCGTGAATCCGGCGGACGTCGGCAGAATCATCGGCAAGCAGGGCCGAACGGCGCGCTCCGTTCGATCGGTGCTACATGCGGCTAGCGAAAAGGCGAACCGTCGCTACACCCTGGAGATCATGGAGTAGGACAGCAGGGGTATCAGCCGGTGGAGCCCGCAGCCAGCAGCCAGCACGCGTCCATCGCCAAGCCGGAGAGCGGTGTGGCGAAGTCCCCAGTGCGGGGCAGTGACTCCTTGCGGGGCAGTGATTCCTTGCGGGGCAGTGACCCGGCAAGGGGCAACGACCCGGCAAGGGGCAACGACCCGGCAAGGTGCAACGACTGGGTGACGATGGCGGTTTTGGGCAAGCCCCGCGGCATTCGTGGTGAGTTGTTCGCCCTGCCCCAAACCAACCACTGGGAACGCTTCCGCGAGGGACGTTGCTTTCGGGCATGGTTCCCGCCCAGCCAAGGGCAGTCACCGCG
>JALOKO010000292.1 GCA_025456495.1 Bryobacterales bacterium
GGAAGTGGACGAGCGTGCCGCCCCCATCTACACCCGCTTCACGAACCCGGAAACCACCATCCTGGCCTCCGCCGGCGACATCACGCTGCAGTTTCGCGCCATTGCTTCCACCATCCAGGAGGCCGATGCCCTCCTCGCCCAGGTGGCTGACCCCATCCGCCAGGAATTGAGCGACCGGATCTATTCTGAGGATGGCGCCTCGCTGGAGGCCACGGTTGCCCGGCATTTGCAGGAACGTGGCTTCACCCTGGCCGTCGCCGAAAGCTGTACCGCCGGCATGTTGGCCTCAAGGATCGCCGCAGTCCCGGGGGTCTCCCGTGTCCTCTTGGGTGGCTTCGTTGTGTATGCCGATGCCATGAAGCAGCGTCTTGTGGGTGTGGACTCAGCGCTTCTGGAGGCCCATTCCGCAGTGAGCGCTGAAGTGGCCGCCGCGCTGGCGAGCGAGACGCGGAAGCGCACCGGAGCTAGCTTTGGCGTCGCCATCACCGGGTATGCAGGACCCGACGGCGGAACGGATGCTGATCCCGTAGGTACAGTCTATGTGGCGGTTTCAGGTCCCTACCGGATGCACACCCAGCGGCTTTCCTTCCCCGGCGACCGCGATCGGGTGCGCCGCTTCGCCACCCAATGGGCGCTGGACATTCTGCGGGTCGAGGTGCTGGGTGTCCCGGTGGTGACCGCGCCATCCCTCACCTGATGCAGCCTTCCCGGACGCGCGTCGCCTCCAATAGGACAGACGGGCCATTCTGTGCCCGCAAATAGAACGAGGGGGCACGACGGCCCCCTCACTCCCCCCGCTGTAACGTCGACTGCGATGAGAGACGGTGATTCCAGACTTTCGTGATGTCGGAACTTCACTTGGTCTGATGTCCCATTCCCGGAGACGCGATCCATTGCTTTCCGGTAACCGTGAACGCCAACTTTGCCAAAACTCCGCTTGGCCTTCGGTTTCGGCCAGATGTCGCTGCCAAGGGTCAACGCCGCCAATCCAGCCGGAAATGGTAGCGGTCACTGCCGCCGCGACGGTCACTCACCAGGATGACCGTGGTGAAGTTGTTGCGCGGATTCGGCTCCTCCAGCACACTTACCTCGCCTCGCCCATCGCGCCGGTCCAAGCGCAACCGCAGTGGCCGTCCCAGCGGAAACGGCTCATCCAACGACCAGCGCTCCACTTCCATCCGGCGACCGAATTGGGTCTGCGCTGTCACCTGATTCCCACGGATGAAGAACAGCACCTCTTCGTCCACGCGCCCACGAAACTCGAAGCGTCCGCCACTCCGTCCCTGGATGTCGCCTACCCGCTGCCTCCGCCACGGGTCCAAGGCTCGCCCGGGCAGTTCTCCTCTCCATGAGGGCGGCCGCCCCCATGCGCCCTCGCGCCAACTTACGGCAACTACCGGCGCAGGGCTGGGGCGCAGCGTCGCGGGATTGCCTCCCCACGGCACTGCGGTCCTTCGGTCCTGCCATCCCCAACTGTCGGTGGCGTAGCGCAACCGGATGTGATAGCGCCCTTCGCCCCGTTGGGGATCGCGAATCCGCATGCGCAGGGTAAACCGGTTGGCCCGGCTAGGCTGCTCCACCAGCCACACCCGGCCGCGTCCGCTTCGCTTGCGGAAGTCTACCCTCACATCGCGCAGCGGCATCGACGCCGAAAGGTCGCTTCCGGCGTCCCGCGCCACGCGGCCCGTCAGCGCCCGGACAAACATGCGGTCCGCGCGCACTTCCACTTCCACCTCTTCGTCCACGTCCAGGCGGACGTTCATCTCCCCCTTGCCCTCATCTCGTCCCCAGTTGGAACCCGTACGGGGACGAATTTCGCGCACATCCGCCGCCAGGCTACAGCCCAGCGCCAGGATGCCCAGCATCATCGTTCCCGCCCGCCAATAAGCGCCGTTGCCCTGTATCCGGTGCGTCCGCATGTGCCCGTCCTCCTTTGCCAAAGATCCCTCGTGGCGTCGTCGAAGCCCTCAATGGGAGGCTCAATCGATGCGCCAGAGGCGGCTGTTGCAAGGACAGACGAGATGCCAAATCTCCTCGTTTCGATGACTGCTGCAAAAAAGAAACACTGCTGTGGTGCATTTGCACCACCTGCGCGAAAGCGGCCAATCAACGCTCCGCGAGGCCGCCAAACGCTGCTACGCTGGCTTGGCGCGGGCGGAAAACCGCTTTACCAGCGCCACGCCCAGGAAGATGATGGCCATCCCGGCTGCTTCTCGGTAGCCGAAGGGTTCTCGGTAAACGATCCATCCCAGGGTCACTGCCACTACCGGATTGACGTAGTTGTAGATCGACACCACCGACACAGGCAGGTGACTCAATGCATAGATATATGAGCTGTAGCCCACGATGGCTCCGAACACCACCAGGTAGGCCAGCGCCCAGGTGGGCCGCGCTTCAAAGACCACCGGGCTCTGCAGGTGAGCCGTCAAGGCGAAGGGGGCAAACACCACGCCCACAGCCAACTGCTGGATAGCGCCCGCCATGAAGGGGTGTGCTGCCTTGGTGATGCGTCGCTGGAGTACGGAACCCCCGGCCCACAGCGCGCTGCCCGCCTGCAGCATCAGTCCACCGACGATGACATCCTTTGCGGACACGGGATAGCTTTCGCCCGGCATCGCCAGCAGCACGGCGCCAATGAGGCCGATACCCATCGACAGCAATGTCGGCCCGTGCAGGCGTGGTCCGTTGGGGAGCAGTGAGTCCAGCCCCACGAACCAGAACGGCGCCAGCGTGATGAAGATGGCCGCCAATCCGCTGGGGATGATCTGTTCCGCGTAGGTGAGGAATCCGTTGCCCCCGCCGATGATCACCACGCCCACCAAGGCGGTACGCCAGAGTTCCGTCCAGGGGGGCAGCCGGAAGCCGCGCCAGCAGAGCAAGGCCAGCAACAATCCCCCGGACAGCAGGAATCGCAAACTGATGAGCACCGTGGGCGCGAAGCCCTCCAGCGCCATCCGGATCCCCAGATAGGTGGTCCCCCAGAAAAAGCACACCGATGCCAAGGCGACATAGGCTTTGGTAAGCGAACGAGGCACTCCCCCGGCCTCAGTGGCGGACGCGGATGCTCCGGCTGGAACTGCCGTCTCAGGTTGTGTTTGTTCCTGCAAGAGTATCAGAGTAGCACTTCAGCAAAACCGCGCTATCCGGTTTCGAACGAATCCGCTTTGGCGTCTTACAGGCCTTAGCCAGAGCCTGTTTCAGCAACACGAAACGGATCCGCTACACTAAAACCGGTGATCCTGACGCTAACCATGAACCCGGCCATTGATCGTAATGTGTCCGTGGATCGACTTGCCTTTGAAGATCGCGGCTATATCTGCTCCACCGAAAACGCCGCCGGTGGCCGGGGTATCAATTCCTCCCATGTCTTGAACTCGTTTGGCGCCCGCACGCTGGCCATTTGCCCGGCGGGTGGACGCAGCGGGGAGCGCTTCCGCCGCCACTTGGATGCAGGCGATTTCCCCTATGAAACTGTGCCCATCGAGGGCGAAATCCGCACCAACCTCAACCTCACTGACCGCCAGGGGCTCACCATTAAGCTGAATGAACGGGGCCCGACCCTCACCGCGGAGGAGGTTGAACGTGTTGTCCATGCGGTCAGCCGCCACCTGCCCGATTCGTCCTGGCTGATGATCTGTGGCAGCCTCCCCCCAGGCGTGACAGGGTCCCTGTATCGCGAGTTGGTCCGGCTGGGTCAGGCGGCCGGCTGTCACGTCCTATTGGATGCCGACGACGAGGAACTGCGCGAAGGGTTGGATGCCGGGCCTATGGTGGTGACCCCCAACCAGCGCGAAGCGGAGCGGCTGTTGAATACCGCTCTTATCACCCGCACTCATTTTGCAGCCGCCGCGGCGCGCATCCGCGAAATGGGTCCGCGGAACGTGTTGCTGAGCGTAGGCAGCCGCGGAGCCGTGCTGGCGACTGCTGATGGATTGTGGGAAGTGGAGCCGCCGCGCGTGGACGCCGTCTCCCCTGTCGGGGCAGGGGACGCACTGGCCGCCGCCTTTGTCTGGGCGATGGCGCAGGGCATGGACATTACTGAAGCCTCCCGGTGGGGAGTGGCCGCAGGCACCGCCTCCGCCACCAAGCCCGGCTTGAGCTTTGCCAATCGACAGGAGACTGAGGCCATCCTCCCCGATGTCACTGCCCGCCGCGTCGAGTTCCTTTAGCAAATTCAGCGCACGATCCGCGGAAAGAAAAAGCCGGTGAACCGCCTCCATCAGCGATCCACCGGCCAGTCTGTCTCGCGGGCACTCTGTTGCTAGAAGACGTACTTCAAAGCGAACTGAATCCGGCGCGGGTCTTCCGCACTGTTGATCGTTCCTGCGGCGGGAGTCCCGACTCCAGTGTTTGGCTGTCCGAAGTTTGCCGTATTGGTGGCGTTGAAGGCCTCGAATCGGAACTGGATTTCGTGCCCTTCAAACGGCATCGCGAAGTCGCGCGCCACCATCAGGTCAAGGTTCTTCAGGCCTGGAGCGATGATGAGGTTGCGTCCCGCGTTCGAGAATACGCCCGGCTGCGACGCCGTCACGAAGCCGGTGTCGAACCAGCGGTCAATCGTGCGCTCACTAGAGGGCAAGTTTGGGCTGCGCACAAAATCGCCCCGGACCGTGCCGAGATTCTGGTTGTTCACGTTGAAGGTGTGCGGAATCGGGAAGCCTGAGTACAGGCTGACGATTCCGCCTACCTGCCAGCCGCCCAGGAACCAGGATCCTGGGCCTGATTGCAGGTACGTACGCCCCTTACCAAACGGCAGTTCGTAGACCACAGAACTGATGAAGCCCAGGGTCCGGTCCAGGTTCGACCGCGCCCATTCCGGCGAGAGGTTCCAAGGGTTCACCGCGCCTTGGCCACCGTCGAATAGGTCCTCGTTGCCTTGGTCCATGTTCCTTGACCAGGTGAAGGACGCCAGGTAGGTGAGGCCAGCGGCGAAGCGCTTTTCCACTTTTGCCGTCATGGCTTGGTAGCTGGACCGCAGGAAGTTGTCGTGCCAGGTGACCCCGTTGAACTGTGGCCGGATGAAGCGCTGGTTGGTGGGAACCGTCGCGCTGGGGGTGAAGGGCAGGTTGACGTTCTGCGCTGAAAAAAGATTCTGTCCCGCAGTGCCAGAGTAGCCTACGGTTAACAGCGTGTCGCCTGGAAGGGTGCGTTGCAAGTCAAAGAACCACTGGTGCGCCTGCAGGTTGCGGCGCCGTTCGGGGAAGGCAAACATCGTTACGCCGGGGCGGATCGTGCTGTTGTCGAATACCGGGAACCCGTTCTCCACGAACACGTCGGTCGACACAAACGAGGTGTTGATGCCAATCTCCGTGTGTCGTGGGGCGCTAGACCGATAGTTGGTGCCGTCCGTGGAAAGCGAATTTGGTTCACCGTAGAAGATGCCACCGCCCGTCCGGATCACCGTCTTCTCGTTTAGGCTCCACGCCAGGCCGATGCGTGGCGCAAAATTGTTGCGGTCATTCTGGCCGCCGATATCGCTATCGGACGAGGGGAATAC
Organism: Bryobacterales bacterium; assembly: GCA_025456495.1. GTDB lineage: Bacteria > Acidobacteriota > Terriglobia > Bryobacterales > Bryobacteraceae > JACTMJ01. The sequence continues at coordinate 5,498 of JALOKO010000292.1, forward strand.
GATCCGCTCATCGGCAAGATTGGCTACGTTGAAGGGCGCCGTCAGCCAGCGCGCAATCTGCTGGTTCTGGT
>JALOKO010000293.1 GCA_025456495.1 Bryobacterales bacterium
GCCGCATCCCCGCACAATCGGATGCTTTTCGTTGCCTTTGGCTACCACGCCGCGTGTGCTTTGCACCGCGTGATGCCCATGATGCGACACCCAGGTCTCCCCCAGCACCTGTTTGCCAAAGCCGCCCGGCCACTTCTCTTTGTCGTTCCAACTCCAATGTTTGTAGGGACTTGTGGATTCCTTCGGGAACGCGAAGGCATGCGTGGCGGTACGTAAGCCCACAATCGGCTTGCCCGAGTTTACATATTCGTCCAGCCATCGCATCTGCTCATCCGGCAGTGCGCGAAAGCGGGTGGCGATCACCATCAGGTCAGCCTCCCGCAGGGCGTTCAGGCCCGGAATGTTGGTTTGGAAGTCCGGCTTGATGAGGCCATCCGCCGGATCAATGGCGTAAAGCACGGTGCAATCGAATCCATGGCGCGCGGCCAGGATGCGTCCCAACTGGGGCAGCGCCTCTTCGCTGCGGTACTCGTCATCGCCCGAAATCAGCACCACGCGTTTGCCCTTGCCCGGGCCGCGCTTGCCCGCGTAGCGCGTCACCAGCGCATCTCCGGCGTCGCCCTGCTGGCCGTAGGCACCGCCCACGCCCGCCAGTGTCGCCAACATCAAACGGCGGGAAATCGCCTGGTCACGCTGCATGCAAACTCCTCCCGGGAACGCCCAATCCGATGTCGCGGCCGCTCCCAAACGGGGAGCGAAGGTTTGCCTCCAGCATACTGGTGTGGCCGATGGGCTTCAACTGCCCTGGCAGGGTCCTCACCGCGAAGTCGAATCGCCGGGAGCGCCAGATCGGATGCCGGGACCTCTCGGACGCCGGGCAAGGGGAGCGCGGCATCCCGGACAAGGCGAAAATCCACAAAAACAATCCTGGATGGTCGTGTTTGTGGCAAAATTTGCCGTCCTGCCACAGAACCGTTACTGCGTGTTCATGTTCGCCAGCTATTCTGAAGTGGCTTGGCTAGTGAGAATCATCACCGTCGTCGGTCTGCCCGGCGCCGCCAGACCAACCAGATTGAGATCGCCCGTCCATCCGCATGAGATTTGCCCGGCAGTACGAGGGTCAGGTGCTTGTGGCCATGTGGCCTTTTTCGGGGCCTTTTTTGGGGCCTTCCGTTCGTGGTCTGCGGATCCTCGCAACCCTGCTTTGTTGCTGCCTTTCCGGCCTCAGCCAGCCCTCAGTTGTGTCACCCCGGGCATTGAGCGAGTGGCAACACCGATTCCTGCGGCAGTGGTTCGGCTTGACTGACCGCGCCTTGTCGCAGGCAGCCACCGGCAAGCCCGCAGCCATGGCGTTGTCCAGCAGCGATCCAAAAGAACTTGCCGTAGCCGGGTTGGTTTGGATTGATGGGCCGCTTAGCGCCTTCGTGCAGAGTCAGCGCCTGTTGGCCGAACGGGACGGCAACCGCCACGTCCGCGGAGCGGAGATCTTCAGCCAGCCACCCCATATGGACGACGTCGCCTCTCTCCGCCTGGACGCGCAGGACCTGGCCGAACTGGCCCGTTGCCGTCCCGCGGACTGCGGCCTGAAGCTCTATGCACAGGACCTGCGACGGCTGCACCACCCGGGCGCTCAATCAGACGCCAGCCCCGATGCGTGGAACGGGCGATTCCGTCAGGTACTGTTGCAGCGCCTCGCCGCCTACCAGACACTTGGGAACGGAGCCATGGGGGAATTCGCTGATAAACCCGAGACCACCATCGGCGCCCGCGAGTTTGAGACACTTCTGCGCCACTCGCCATACTTGCGGCAACTCGCGCCCGGCCTGCATACCTACCTGGAGACTTACCCTGCCCGAAGGCCCGATGGCGCCGAGGACATGTTTTATTGGTCGCATGTCGAATTTGGACTCAAGCCAACGGTGCGTCTGAATCACTTGGTCATTCACCAGACCCGCCACGAGGGGGTCCCCTGGGTGATCGCCTCCAAGCAGATTTTTTCCACGCACTACCTGCAGGCCGCCCTGGAGCTGCGGATGGTGCTGTTGCCCCCGGGCGGAGATGGCCGACACGGATTCTATCTGCTGACGATAAACCGCAGCCGCAACGATGGGCTGGACAGCGCCTGGGCCGGCCTGTTACGACGAATCGTCCGCACAAAAGCAGTGGACGGGGTAGCCCGCTACCTGGCCTTCACCCGCGACCAAACGCAATCGCCCGCCCTCCGCCTGTCCTTGCTAGACCCCAAGCCCTAGACCCGCTGCCCGCCAACTCCCGAATCGGGAGGGGATTGTCTACTACAGCGCCCGCCAGGCATCGAGATGCGGGGGATTCGTGGATACTGGTGACTGGCCTAGAAGGTGCGGACCGGGTCCCGGTTCCAACAGCAAGTGGTCCGATTGCCTGAGGGTTTTGCGGTTGATGTGGTCGCCAGGACGGGAAGAGGATCAACCGCTTGTGAATTGCAAGGGTTCCTCAGCAGTAGTCCCCCTTCGGCCGCTTCTTCAACAGTGACTTGCTTGTTGGACGGATTGTGCTGAACGTGGCGTTTGCCGTTCCTTTCACGTCATTTTCCTGGATATCCCCTTGGCATGCTTGCGGCGTGTTGGTTCCCACCCGAGCGCTGCCAAGCACCGCGCGGCCGACGGGTGACCCTTGGGTGATGGCAATCGACAACCAGCTCGCCGAAGCGCATCGCACGGCGCCCCGCGCCTGGAGCAATGCCGCAAGGGCTTTCCCTGAGATCCAATTGTAAATTCTGCTTAGCCCTTCATCGATTTGCAATGCTGTGAATGCTATCCTCAGCCAGTGCGGAAGGGTTGGGCCGTGGAACGAGACATGGGTTGCGCCACCAGAATTCTGGCTCAAGCCCGCGCCAAGCAATGGGATATCCAACGCTTGCGTCGATAGCCATCTCCCGGAAGCCGCTGAACGCCTACCTCTCTCTCGGAGTCGATCCATGCTTGCGTCGAAACGAACCAGAACTGCGCACGTCGGGGCGCCCTCGCACCTGACCACCACCATCCTGCTTGTGGCACTGCTGCTTCTTGGCGCCCTTGGGGCGACGGCGCAAGTGGTGATCAGCCAGGTGTATGGGGCTGGCGGGAATTCCGGGGCCACGCTACAGAACGATTACGTTGAGTTGTTCAATCGTGGGTCAGTGACGGTTAACCTGAATGGCCTCACCGTGCAATATACCAGCGCCACCGGGACAGGAAATTTCGGCGCCAATGCGGGATTGCTGGTGGCGTTGTCCGGGACACTGGCGCCCGGGCAGTATTACCTGGTGCAGGTGGCGGGCGGAACCAACGGCAGCCCACTTCCCGCGGCGGATGCAACCGGAACCATCAGCATGGCCGCGGGCTCCGGCAAGGTGGCTCTGGTGAATAGCACCACTGGCTTGGGCTGCAATGGGAGTTCCACGCCCTGCACCACGGCGCAACTGGGCCTGATCCTTGACCTGGTTGGCTACGGCGCGGCGAACTTCTTTGAGGGCAGCGGAGCAGCGCCCACCTTGAGCGCCACCACGGCTGCTTTCCGCGCGAATAGTGGCTGCACGGATTCCAACAACAATTCTGCCGACTTCGCAGCCGCTGCCCCCGCGCCCCGGAACAGCGCATCCGCACTGAATGTCTGCGGTGCGGCCAGTCCCCTGCAGATTTCGGGCACGCTTCCCAACGGCACGGTGGGGCAACCCTACGCGGCCAGCCTCTCCGCCACCGGCGGCACGCCTCCCTACACCTCATTCAGCCTGAGCTTCCTGTCAGGGGGCTTGACGCTGACGCCGGGCGCAAACAACGAGACAGCCACAATCAGCGGAACACCGCTTGGGGTTGGGCAGGCTACCGTTACGCTCACCGACAGCGCCTCCAATAGCACCCAGCGCACCTTCCTGGTGGGCGACGCACCGTCCTGCGCCGTCACGCATACCATCAGCCAGATTCAGGGAACCGGCAGCAGATCGCCGCTAGAGGGCGGCAGCAGCACCACGCAGGGCGTCGTGACTGCTCGCAAGGGCAATGGATTCTTCATCCAAAGCAGCACAAGCGACGTGGACAGCAACCCAGTCACCTCCGAGGGGCTGTTCGTCTTTACCAGCAGCGCTCCGCCGACTGCGGCGGCGGTGGGGAATCTGGTGTGCGTCTCCGGGAATGTGATTGAGTTCGCGCCCTCGGCGGCGCCCTTCAATCCACCGCTGACAGAGATCACCCAAGCCACCGTAAGCCTGTTGGCGACGGGCCAGCCCCTGCCCACGCCGGTTTCCCTCACCAGCGCCGACCTCACGCCCGCCGGTGGCATTGAGCAACTGGAACGCTACGAGGGGATGCGCGTCGCAGTGGCTAACCTGACGGTAGTGGCGCCCAGCGGCGGCAACACTGCGGAGTCTTCAGCTACAGCCACCTCCAACGGGTTCTTCTTTGGCGTACTTCCACTGGTTGACCGGCCCTTTCGCGAACCGGGCGTACGGGAGCCGATTCCGCTGCCCCTACCCGGCGCTCCTCGCTTCGATGGCAATCCCGAACTGCTTCGGGTGGACAGTCGCGGCGGCGGCAACGCAGCCCTGGACGTGAGCGTCGGCCAAACCGTCGCCAACCTTGTAGGAGCGCTGGACTACGGCTTCGGTTACTACACGTTGGTTCAGGAGAACGGCGCTACTCCGCTGGTGATTGGGAACGCGCAAGTAACCGCCGCGCCTGTTCCTACCCCGGACCAGTTCACGGTGGCGACCTTCAATGTGGAGCGCTTCTTCGATACGGTGAACGACCCCACCATTGGTGAGCCCGTCCTTACTGCCGCCGCATTCGCCGCCCGCCTGAACAAGCTATCGCTGCAGATTCGCGATCTGCTGCATAGCCCGGACATCCTGGGCATGGTGGAAGTGGAGAATCTCTCCACCCTGCAAGCCATCGCCAACCAGTTGAACACAGACTCAGGGAACGCACTGAACTACATCCCCTACCTGATTGAAGGCAACGATGTGGGCGGCATCGATGTGGGCTTCCTGGTGAACGCCAACCGCGTGCAGGTGGACGCGATCCGCCAGGAGGGTAAAGACGCCACCTTCGCCAACCCCACCAGCGGTGCGCTGGAGACGTTGAACGATCGTCCACCGCTGGTGCTGGAAGCGTTGGTGCGCCAGAGCCCCGACGCGCTTGCCTTGCCTGTGATTGTGGTGGTGAACCATCTGCGTTCGCTGAATGGAATCGAAGATGCAAATCCCGTCAATGCGCTGCGCGTGCGCACCAAACGCGCCCGGCAAGCTGAGTTTCTCGCCCAACTCCTGCAAGACCTGCAGGTGGCCAACCCACAAGCGCACATCGCCTCAGTGGGTGATTACAATGCCTTCCAGTTCAACGACGGCTACGCGGATGTCATGGGGACGGTGATCGGGAATCCGGCGTCGCCAACCGCCACCGCCGTATCCTCGCCGGATCTGGTGAACCCAGACTTCAGCAACCTGATGGAGCTGCTGCCGGCTTCCCAGCGATACACGTTCGTCTTTGATGGGTCAGCGCAAATCCTTGACCATATTGTCGTGAACAACAACCTGCTGGCGCGCCACCAGGGTACGGCAGTTGCCCGCGCCAACGCCGATTTCGCGCTTGCCCTGCGCAATGACACCAGCCGA
>JALOKO010000294.1 GCA_025456495.1 Bryobacterales bacterium
CGCCAACCCGGAGGCCGACCTCATTCGCGCCGCCCAAGCCGGGGATAGCGACGCCTTTGAAGCCTTGGTGCGCGCGTATGACCGCGGCGTCCTGCGCATCGCCATGAACCTGCTTCGCAGCCAGGAGGACGCCGCCGACGTCTACCAGGAAGCCTTTGTGAAGGTCTACCGTAACCTGCACAGTTTCCGGTTTGACTGCAGCTTCCAAAGCTGGCTGTACCGGATTGTCACCAACTGCTGCCTGGACATGCTGCGCAAGCGGAAGGTCCGTCGGGAGGAGGCGACGCTGGTAGATACCGAGGATGGGGTGTGGAACCGGGCCGAGGGCTTTGCCGAAGACCGTTCGCACGGCGACCCGCAACGCCTGCTGCTGAACAAGCAGTTGCAGGCCACCATCCGCAAAACCTTGGACCGGCTGACGGACAAGGAACGGATGGTGTTTGAACTAAGGCACTTCCACGGAATGCGGCTGAAGACGATTGGTGAGGTGCTGGGCACCACCGAGGAAGCGGCCAAGACCTGCCTGTTCCGCGCTACACAAAAAATGCGGCAGGCCCTCGGGGAGTTTGTGTAGCGCCGCCCATGGCGGCCCCATGCCTGCGATGGCGGCCTACCGCCTTCCACGGCATGCAGTGAAGGAGCGTTGAGATGACCTTGGACGAAGCACGCCGGAAGTTGCCCTTCCTGTTGTACGACGAACTCGACTTTGAAGAAGAGAACGAGATCTCCCGGCTGCTGGCTGAGCACGAGGACTTGCGTGCGGAATTGGAACGGCTCAGGCTACTGGCCAGGGCGGTGGATTCCAGTGCGACAGAGCCGCCCCCGGGCTTGCTTTCCCAATGCCGCAGCCGCCTCCATGGCGCGTTGCGCGAGCAACCCGTTCCCTTGCGGCGCGGATTGCGAGACCTCCTGCCGGGCTGGCTTCGTTTCGTAGACAGGCCCCTGTTTACGCGAACGCCTCTGGGATGGCAGGTAGCGGGCGCGTTGGCGATGTTGGCGGTGGGCGTGATGGCGGGTCGCGCGACCCTTGCCCTTCCCGGCCTGGTTGCCTCGAACCCTGGCCAAGGGAGCCCCGGCCAGTTCGTTTCGCAAAATGCCTCCCGATCCGATGCTCCCGACTGGACGCCCCGCGTGCGCGACATCAGAACCAACCCCGATGGTACGGTGCGGATTGAGTTTGAAGAGGTGAAGCAGCGCTTGGTGGAGGGTCCCCCGCAGGACCAGCAGATCCGCGCGCTCCTGCTGGCCACGGCGCGCAGCACGGTGGACCCCGGCATGCGCGTGGGACCGCTAAGCGTATTGAGTGCGCAGTCGGCGCAACCTGCCGTCCGCGAGGTGCTGCTGCATGCACTGCGCAATGACTCCAACCCCGGTGTACGCCTGAAGGCCTTGGAAGGATTGCAGGCCTACGCCAACGAGGCGCAGGTGCGCGAGACCCTGCGGACCGCACTGCTGCATGACGAAAGTCCAGCTGTGCGTCTGGAAGCCGTGGGCCTTCTTACGCGTGAACGCGACCGGCCCGAGGTGATTGGCCTGCTGCAGGAGCTGATGCAGTTTGAGGAAAATCGCACCGTGCGCGAGCGCTGCCAAAGTGCTTTGGCAGATCTGAACGCGACGACGGAAACCTTTTAGGGCGTCCATCCGAACACTGGGGCCGGTGGCGCCGACGCCAGGCGGACATTGGCCCCGGAACAACCAGCCCGGCCCATTCGCCGGCACCAGCGCAGTCACCCGCGTCGCGGAGAGGGACGCGGAAGGAGGAAGAGTATGCATCCGGATACAGTTTTGTCCGCCACATCATTTGCCACGGGCGTCGTTCCCGCAATCTTGCGTGGCGCTAATCGCTGGGCGGTCTTGTCTGCCGCTGTCGTTGGACTAAGCACGATGTCGGTAGTGGCGCAGGAGTTACCCGGATCTCCTGCGCCACCCGACCCCGAAGTTCTGGTGAGTCGCCTGTGGCTGCAGGAGGAGACTCTGGGGATGCCCGGCATGGGCGCGACGATGCCCGGCATGGGGTCCGGCAGTTTCCTGGGAATCGGCGTGGCCGATGTCAATGCGGAGATGGCGGAACGGCTGAAGATGGGAGAACCGCGCGGCGTGGTGGTGACCTCAGTGAGTGGAGGCTCACCCGCCGAGAAGGCGGGCATTCGCCTGAACGATGTGCTGGTGTCCTACAACGGATCCACTCTGGAGGGCGGGCAGCAGTTGCGCAGGATGGTGGGCGAAACGCCTGCTGGGCGCACCATACGGTTGCAGGTGCTGCGCGACGGCGCACAGATTGCAATCTCCGTCGTAACGGCCGCGCGACGCCCCACGCGGGACTACGCACTGGGGTTCGATGTGGAAAGCGCTCGCGATGCCGCTGAGAGCGCCCGGGGCGCCATGGACCGCATGTGGGTGGTCGCTGCTGATATCCCTCGCATGCTGACCGTATATCGCTTGGCCTCACTGGGTATCGACAGTGAACCCCTCAGTTCGCAACTGGCCACTTATTTCGGCGTGAAGGAAGGGGCGCTAGTGCGGGAGGTGGAGGAAAACTCCGCCGCCGCCAAAGCCGGAGTGAAGGCCGGCGACGTGATTGTGGGCCTGGCGGACCAACCTGTATCCAAGCCCGCTGACCTCACGCGGATCTTGAAGGAGCAAAAGGCAGCAGCCTCCCCACTGAAGCTAAGCCTGGTGCGCAACCAGAAGGAACTCACCGTGCCAGTGGTGCCGGAAGACCCCGCCGGGCGCGGCAGGCAACGCGGAGCGACGGTGGCAAGGCCCAGCCAGCCTGTCCGCGTGGTTGCGCCACGACAAGCCCCATCGCCGCGTGCGATTTCCATTGGAACGAATCCGTCGAACTAACCCCAATCGGCAATGTGCTTCGCCGCCACGCTTCCTTTGCGAATCCTGCATTCCCCGGGCCGGCGCGGCATCAGACAACACACCGACACCACCCTTGTGGTTTGGTGACTCGATCCCTCTCACGGCGGCGTCCGGGCAACCCTCCTGGTGCGCCGCCACTTTTTTGCCTGCCTCCCCCACAACAAGTCTCGCGAACGTCCCAACGCCTGTCATCCACATCCTGTTTCGTAGGGCGGAAGAGTTGCGGTAAGGATTTCAGTGCTGCTGATTCTTCGGCCCATTGACTCCCCAAAAGCCACATGCTACTCTCAGGATTCCTCAGGTGCCCGCGAGGGCATAACAGGGAAGCCGGTGCAATTCCGGCGCGGTCCCGCCACTGTGATGGAGGCGTGGTTGCTTCACAGAAGCCACTTGGGCGAACGGCCCAGGGAAGGCGAAGCAACCCGGTAGCGATGCCTACCACCTCTCAGCCAGGAGACCTACCTGAGGCGATTAGGCTGACTTTCTGCGGAGAACGGAAAGAATGCGAATGATTGCCATTCCCATCCTGACATCCCGAAGATCCCTTCCCGAAGCGCCGTGGGAAGTCTGCCCCAAAACTGCGGAGGTCAGACCCCATGAGCATCGCAACCAAACGAGGCGATAGCGGACAGACCGGGCTTGCTGGCGGCATTCGTGTCTCCAAGGCATCGGTTCGCGTCGAGAGCTACGGAACCGTCGACGAACTAAACTCAGCACTCGGCATGGCTCGTGCCTTTTGCCCTGACCCAGACCTGCGCGAGCGCACCAGGCTGATCCAACGGGAGCTGTTCCGAGTGGGCTCCGCGCTGGCCACGCCCCCGGAAAGCCGCAAGGCCCAGGTGCCCATCACCGAAGAGATGGTGGACGCGCTCACTACCCAGGTACATGAACTGGAGGCGCTACCTGGCCTGCTCTCTGACTGGTCGCTCCCCGGGGAAGATGTCTGCAGCGCTGCCTTTGACCTGGCCCGCACCATCTGCCGCCGCGCTGAGCGGGCGACGGTGCGGTTGGCTGAGACGGGAGAAGCCGTCGAGCCGCGCATTCTGGCTTACCTCAACCGTCTGTCTGACCTGCTGTGGCTCTACGCCCGCAAGGTGGAAGTAGACCTGGGCGCTTCCAGTTCCCTACGCGAGATGAACGGCAAGGAAGGTCCTCGCTGGTCACGCGCCTGGTAGCGCCGGCGAGGCGGCCTTCACCAAACTGCGGCGACACTCCAGCGTTTCAGAACCGAATTTCGTTTACTGTCAAGAATCATCCTATTGAGGACCATCATGTTTCGACTTTGCTTCCTTATTCTGGCCCTTGTGGCCATGGTCTGCGCGCAGACCACAGCGTCCCTGGAAGGCCTGGTTTCCGACCCTGACGGGGCTGGCGTCGCATCCGCCCGCATTGCCTTGTATCGCCAGGACAGCAATGCCCGCATCCTTTCCACCACCAATGCCAGTGGACAGTATCGCTTTGACAACCTGCAGGCAGGGCGCTACGTACTGGAGATCCAGGCGCGAGGCTTCCTGCAAACCACGCGAGTGGTGGAGGTGCAGGACCCGGGCGCGCGGCGGTTGGATATTCTGCTGTCGTTGCAGTCCCTTCCGCAAACGATTGTTGTGACAGCGACGGACAACCCGCGCACCACCGAGGAACTGGCAAAGGCGGTGACGGTGATCTCGGGCGAGGAGGTGCAGAACCGCAATGAGTTCTCGCTGGGGGAAGCGCTGCGAACGGTGCCCGGCATCCAGGTGCTGAACCTTGGGGGACCCGGGCAACTTACCACCATTCGTACCCGCGGTCTACGTCCTGACGCTACCGCCATTCTGGTGGATGGGCTACGCTTTCGTGACGCGTCCACCACGCAGGGAGACGCCAGTTCGTTTCTGTCCACGTTGAACTTCGCGGGCGCTGAGCGCGTGGAGGTCCTGCGTGGCTCCGGCTCTTCCCTCTACGGCACCAATGCCGCCAGTGGCGTCATCAATGTCATCACCCAGGACGGGGGCTCCCCCACGCGGGCCAGTCTGCTGACGGAAGGCGGCGGACTGGGCATGTTCCGCGGACGTGCGTCCGTGGGCGGCGGCGTGGCCAGAGACCGCCTTCGCTACTCCGGCAGCATACTGCATCTGAACGTCATTCGTGGTGTGGATGGCAACGACGCCACGCGCAGCACGGCGGGGCAGGGCTTCGCGCGATTCGATTTCACGCCAAACCTGAATCTCACCGGACGGGTGTGGGCCTCGGATGATTTCGTGCAATTGAACACAGGCCCCACCACCGCCGGGATCCCCGCCGCGAACTTCCCCAACCAAACCGTCATCCCGGTACGCATCCTGTCACAGGACCAGATGCGCATCTTTCTCGCGGGCGGCCAACCGGATTTCTCTGGCGTGACCCTGATCCCTGGACGGGATGACCCGGACAACCGCAAGAGTTCCCGTTTCTTCACCGGGGCGCTGATCCTTCGCCACGCTTTGTCGCCACGCGTCAATTGGCAAACGAGTTACCAACGCGTCCAGACTCATCGCGTGTTTGATAACGGTCCCCTGGGGGCCGGGTTCCAGCCAGCCGCGCGGAGCATCAGCGACATCGATGGCAGCATCGATACCGCCGACGCACGCATCACGGCGCTGGTGACTTCCTGGCTGACCGTGACTGGCGGTTACGAATACGAGCGAGAGAACTATCTGGACCGT
>JALOKO010000295.1 GCA_025456495.1 Bryobacterales bacterium
CCAACATCCTAGTGACCGCCGAGGGCGCCCCCAAGCTGTTGGATTTCGGAATCGCCAAGGTGCTGCAAGCGGATGGAGAGGACACCCAACCCATCACGCAATCCACCGCCCAGATGCTGACATTGGACTATGCCAGCCCGGAGCAGATTCGCGGTGAGCCCGTTTCCACGGTCTCGGATGTTTACTCCCTGGGCGTGATCCTCTACGAATTGCTGGCGGGTGGGCGGCCCTTTCAGTCGAAGGAGGGAGGGCTGCTTGCCTATCGGATTCTGCATGAAGACCCGCCCAGACCGAGCCAGCGCGCCCGCCAGGAAGGGCTTCCAGCGATTCCCGCTGACTTGGATAACGTGGTGATGAAGGCCATCGCCCGAGAGCCCGAGCGCCGCTATACCTCCGCCGGCGCCCTGGCCGAGGACCTGCGACGCTTTCTTCGTGGCGCGCCCGTGAAGGCCCATGGCGACAGCACCTGGTATGTCGCCTCCAAGTTCTTGCGCCGCTACCGGATCCAATCGGGAGTCGCGGCTGTCTTTGTGATTGCTCTGATTGCCCTTGGCATCCAACTGGCCGTGACCAATGATCGTCTGGCCAAGGAGCGCGACAAGGCGCTGCGTGAGCGCGGCAATGCCCGGCAAGTCAGCAACTTCATGGTGGAGTTGTTTGGAAACAGCGAGAGGCAGCCCAATCCCGGGCAGGAGATTACGGCGCGGCAGATCCTGGATATCGGCGCCCGCAGCCTGCGCAAAGAACCGGTGAAGGACGTGGAACTCAGAGCAAACCTCCATATGGGAATCGGATCTGCCTATCAGCGCATCGGGCAATACCGCCAGGCTCGCGAACAACTGGACGAAGCCATGTCGCTGCTGCGCGGCACGGACGCCAGCGCATCGGATGCACGCGTCAGCGCATTGATTGAGACTTCGAACCTGCTGGAGCGGATGGGCGAACTTGCGGCAGCGGAGGCAATCGCCCGAGAGTCTGTTGAGGTAGCTCGCCAATACCAGCAAAGCCGTCTCGCCTCAGCGCTGTCTACGTTTGGCAATTCGTTGGGGCACCAACGCAAGTACGCTGCCGCTGAAGCAGCCTACCGGGAAGGTATTGCCTTGAATCCGCCGATGAGCCGCATCTTACTTCCGCTGAAGGCCAATCTCGCCATTGTGCTTTACCGTCAGGGCAAGTTCCAGGAGGCCGAGGACGCTGTGCGCGAAGTGCGCCAACTGATGGCGCAGCATTGGAAGAATTTCCCGCAGGGGCTAGCGTTCGCGGAAGATTCGACGGCCAACCTGGAGGCGCTTCGTGGGAACTATCGGGCTGCCCTGGCGGCCTTTCAGGAGATGCTGCGGATCTTGCGCGAAACCGGCGGTGAGCAGGAGCCCATGCAGGCCCACGGCCTTTGCGGCATGGCCGAGACCTATTTGAAGATGCTCGATCCCGACAGCGCGCAGCAACCGTTGGCCGCCTGCGCTGCGCTTCGCGAAGCCAACGTGAAGCCTGAGTCTTTCGACGCCGTGACGGTGACGCATCTCCAGGGCCTGCTTGCCCTGCAACGCGGGGAAGTGCAACTGGCTGTGGAAAAGATGCAGCGCGCCCACGCCGTGCTCACCGCAATGCACGGCCAGCAGCACGCCTCCCAGACGCTTGCCCTGCGCAATCTGGGCATGGCGCTTGCGGCTGCGAACCAGCCCGATGCCGCGGAGTCGTTCTTCCGGCAGGCGATTGCACTGAAGGAATCGCAGGGCGGCGCCGAGGATCCCGAACTGGCTGACTTGATGCTTGAGGCCGGCCATGCCGCCGTACGCGCCGGGAAAGCCGCGGCCGGAGAGGCCCGCCTGCGTGTCGCCTTGCGTATCCGCCAGCAGTTGGGCGTGTCGCCCCTGTTGCTGCATGCCACGAAGGTAGACCTGGCGGATTGCCTTTTGCAGCAAGGCAAGCAGCGCGAAGCCGAATCCATGCTTTCTGAGGCGACAGCCTATTATCAGACGCATCCGCCGGAGATTCGTGGAGAGGCAGAGCGCGCGCTCACTTTGTTACGGCAAGCCAGAGACCGCAAGTAACCGGCAAGCCCAAGACCGCGATTAACCGGCAAGCCCAAGACCGCGATTAACCGGCAAGCCCGGGCAACCCGCCCAGGGAAGGCGCCATGCGCACCGCGCGCACGATTGCCTGCTCAACAGCCTGTGCCGCGGCAACGCCCAAGGCAATCATGTCGGAGGCCTGATCTCCATAGCTGAGCGCCACCACTAGGTCACCGTCCACCATGGTGTGCGCCGGACTAATCGCGCCGGTCAGGCCTGCCTGCGCCATCTGCGCCAACTTGCGCGCCTGCACTGCATCCAGCTTCGCGTTGGTGGCCAGTACGACCAACGTGGTGTTCTCCCCGCGCCGTAACTCTGACTGCGACGGGCGACCCTCCAGCAACCAGTGCGCGGTGTCCACAAAGTCCATCCGGCCAGCGTCACGCCGGGCCCCTGCCAGCACGCGGCGGGATTTCGGATCCAGCACGTCCCCATAGGCGTTCACCGCGGCCAGGGCGCTCACCATCAGCGCGGTATCCCCCTGGCCAATCGATACGGTTGCACTGCCCAGCCCCGACTTCATGGCGTGGGCCGCCCCCAGCGCCTTCCCCACCGTCGCGCCGGTTCCCGCGCCTACTGCGCCCTCAAGCACCGCGTAGTCCGTGGCAGCCTCAACTGCCGCCTCGCCCATGTCGGATGTGGGGCGCACGGCGGCCTTGCCAATGCCGAGGTCGTAGAGGATTGCCGTGGGCACAATCGGAACCACCGCGTGGGCCGTGCGAAATCCAATGCCGCGGCGCTCTAGTGCATTTCGCACGCCAGCACCCGCATCCAGGCCGAACGCGCTTCCCCCCGCCAACACCACCGCATGCACACGTCCGGCGATATGGCCCGGGTCCATCACAAAGAACTCCGCAGTGCCGCTGGCTGAGCCCCGCACATCGTATCCGGCCACGGCCCCCCGCTCACACAGCACCACAGTGCAGCCGGTTAACGCTTCCAGGTTGGTGGCGTGTCCCACCCGGATGCCCGGGATGTCAGTAAGGCCCTTCACGGTAACTGCTTCGAGTAACGACGCCAGACGGCTTCGTCGAAATCCGGTTCACGTTCGCTAGTATGGTAGCATCACGGTTCTACGGAGACCTACTGTTTGCTGGACTTCCTGAAAGGGCCGGTTTTTGCGATCCAGGAGTTTTTTCTCCTCGGCGCCAAGGCCGTCAAGAACATCTTCCGCAGGCCCTTCTATTGGTCTGACCTCTTCGTGCAGATGGACATCATCGGTGTCGGCAGTCTTCCCATCGTGCTGCTGACTGGTTTCTTCAGCGGCGCGGTGATGGCCCTGCAGATGGCCCGCGCCCTGTCAAACTACGGCGCCAAGGAGCAGACGGGGGTGGTGGTGGCCATCACCCTGGTGCGCGAGATGGGTCCCGCGCTGACGTCGCTGATGGTGGCTGGGCGCAATGCGTCGGGCATGGCCAGCGAATTGGGCTCCATGAAGGTCACTGAGCAGATTGACGCCATGCGCGCGTTGGGGACCGATCCCGTCCAGAAACTGGTGGTGCCCCGGATGCTGGCCACTGCCATCACCCTGCCGCTGCTCACCATCATCGCGGACTTCGTTGGCATCTTCGGCGGCTATCTGGTGGCGGCCGGCATTCTTGGGCTTACCGGCACCCAGTATTGGACCAGCGCGTGGCGCGCCATTGAGTATTCCGACATCCTGCAGGGCTTGCTGAAGCCCTTCGTGTTCGCTTTTGCGATCTCATTGGTGGGCTGCTATTACGGGCTGAACGCCTCGGGCGGCACGCAGGGCGTGGGGCGCGCCACCACACAAGCCGTGGTGATGGCGTCCGTGCTGATCTTCATCCTGACCTTCTTCATCACCAAGCTCTTTGTGGGGGAAGTGTATTAGGCGATGTCCAGCGATGCCCCCATTCTGGAGTTCCAACAGGTCACGGTGGATTTCGGCGATAGCCTTGGCCTGGACAACGTCAGCTTTCAGGTGCGTGAAGGCGACGCGCGCATCATTCTGGGCGCGGCCGGCAGCGGCAAGAGCGTCCTCTTGAAGACGGCCCTGGGGCTGCTTCGTCCCACCAGCGGTCGTGTCAGGGTGTTTGGTGAAGACGTCACGGATCTGAACGAAAGCGCCTGGTTCCCCGTTCGTCGCAAGCTGGGTGTCCTCTTCCAGGAGGGTGGGTTGTTTGATTCGCTAACCATCGCCGAGAACGTCGCCTACCCGCTGGAGAACAATCGCAAGGACCCACTGCCTTCCACCGACGTCTTCCAACGAGTGAAAGAGGCGCTGGAATTCGTTGAACTTGGGCATACCCTGGACAAGGTGCCCAGCGAGCTTTCCGGTGGGATGCGCCGCCGTGTGGGCATCGCCCGCGCCATGGTCACCAAGCCCAGGCTGACCCTCTACGATTCCCCCACAGCGGGCCTTGACCCCATGACTTCCTACACCATCGTCGCTCTCATTACCAAGGAGCGCTGCGTCCACAACACCACCACCATGATTGCCACGCACCGCTATCAGGACGGCCATTTCCTTGCCAATTACACCTACAACGGGCAAACTCAGAGTATTGAACCGCGGCGCCATCATGGTGAGGACGGGGACGCGTCCACGCGCTTCTGGGTCATGCGTGAAGGTCGCCTTGTGTTTGATGGAACGCAATCGGAGCTCGGGCGGGTAGATGACCCCTACGTCGCCAAATTCATGAAGCCGCGGATGGATTGCAATGGCAACTAAAGATAAGGTGCGCTGGTCGCAGTTACGCGTGGGAATCATGGCCATCGTCGCTCTGGCGATTCTGGGTGTGCTTATCTTCCTGCTGACAAGCGGTGGGAGCGTCTTTCGTACACGCGTCAAGCTCTACACCTACATGGGTGATTCGGGCGCCATGGCCCAGGGCTCTCCCGTGCGCCTGAACGGCATTGTCGTAGGCAGCGTACGCAACGTTGAGCTGTCCGGCGAGAACCTGGACGGACGTCGCATCAAGATCGAAATGGAAGTTTACGAAGACATGCTGCGCAGCATGCCGGTGGACTCCCAGGCCTTCATTTCCGCTGAGAATCTGCTGGGCGCGAAATTCATCAACATCTCCATGGGCAAGGCGGCGGAGACCATCCGGCCGGGAGGGGAGGTTGCCGCACGCCAGGTGGAAGGCTTTGACGAAGTGGTGGCCTCCAGCTACGATCTGCTCACCATGCTGAAGGGCATCCTCACGCGCATGGACGCCATCGTAGCCGAGGTGGAGCTTGGCAAGGGAAGCATTGGCCGCTTCATCACTGACCCGAAGTTCTACGACGAACTCACCATGACCGTCGTGGAAGTGCGGCAGATTGCCCAGGCCATCGGCGATGGCAAAGGCACCGTGGGCAAACTGCTGTACGACGATGCCATGTACGACCAGATCAACAAGACCGTGGCTGATCTTGATTCCGTCATCCTGGACATCCGCGCGGGTCGGGGCACGGCGGGCAAACTCATTTACGACGAGGCTCTCTACACACAGGCTCGC
>JALOKO010000296.1 GCA_025456495.1 Bryobacterales bacterium
GATTGAGATTGTAGGTTTGGCTGACGAAATGGTTCCCCTTGTTCGCTGCATAGGTTGCATCGATTAACCAACTGCCGAGCTGCTGCTGTACAGAGAAGTTCCATTGCTGCGAGAGCGGCGTGGTGCGGTCCTCTTCACGATATTGCGTGGACTGTCCCCGCAGGGCGCTGGGTCCGGCAGCGGCGCCGGGAGATTCGATTGGGGCAAACGGGAAGCCATCTGAGAACAGGAAGGCGCGTTCCCCGGGTGCGCGAGCAACATACTGGGTATTGGTGACTGAGAACAACTGGACATTCCCAAAGAAGTGGCTGTAGAAGATGGACGGGTAGAAGATTCCGTATCCGCCGCGCAGAATCGTTTTGCCGCTTCCAAAGACATCGAACGCGAAGCCGAAGCGAGGGGCAAAGTCGTTGTAGTCCTCCTTCATGAAGGACCGCGGCTGGCCATCTACCCCGGCGTAGACGACAGCGCCTGGCAAGCCGGTTGTGGGCTCGATGGCCGCAAGGTCGAGATTGATGTGGCCGTTGTTGCGCTCGTAGGGCTTCTGCTGGAAGTCGTATCGAAGCCCTAGATTCACAGTGAGACGGCGCGTTACCCGCCAGTCGTCCTGCACGAACACGCTCTGCGCGCGACCATGCCAGGAGTTACCCAGGATACGAGAGACAGAGGCAGTATTCACTTCGCCCAACAGAAACTGGGCTAGATCGAAACCTGTGCCGGCGGGCGATTGCGGGTTGTTGGTAAGGCCACTGAACGAATAGGTGCCAGACAAGCCCCCGCCCTGCAGGTTATTTCCCTGCATGATGCGGTGGTTGTATCCGGCCTTCACGGTATGGTTGCCCCAAATCTTGGTAAGCAGGTTCTGGATGTCCCAGTTGTGAGATCCGCGACGACCGGCGAATGCCCCGCCGATGCTTCCGAAACCGAAGTTGATGGCCGGCATTTGGTCGTTCGGGACGATCTCCGGCAGGCCGAGTTTCCGCGGCCAGTCCTGCCCGGTGTTGACTGACTCAAACACGAAGTTCTGGCGCATAATGCCCACGCGCAGATTGTTGATGAGCGTCGGAGAGAAGGTATGGGTATCGCTCACCACGGCGTTGCGATTGATTTGGTCATCCCGTCGGTTCGGGCCTACAGTGGGATCAGTAAAGAACGCATCCGCGAAGGGCACATGCTGCGCGGAGGTGTAGCGAAGGAAGATCGAATTCCGGTCATTGAAGCGGTGGTCGACCTTGAAGTTGAACTGCTCCCAATCGACCTGGGATCGGGCCGAATCCTGGAAGTTCTGCTCCTGCGTGAGGGCGTTGATGGGAGCCTTATTCGGAAGAGGCCAGAAGGACAGCATGCCAGGCGTGATGCGGTCAAGCCGACTCAACGGAATGATGTTGCCCGGGAAGGCCTGGCGGGTTTGACCCCCTGCGGGGTTGGGCCGGATCGAAGCAGGATCGTAGACCAGCCGTTGCGAGCCGTTCGCATTGAAGAGCGACGTGAAATCCCCCTGGCGCCAGGCTTCTATCGGCATGTTGGCGATGCGGGGGTTCGACCGCCTTAGCTTGTAGCTTTCGTAGTTGAAAAAGCCGAAAGTCCGATTTCGAACCACCGGGCCGCCCAGGGTGCCGCCGTATTGGTTGTAGCGGAAGGGTAAGCGCACCGGGGCGAAGGCGTTACGGGCATCCAATTTGTCGTTCCGGAAGAAATGGTAAACCGTTCCATGGATCTCGTTGGTTCCTGACTTCGTAACCAAGTTGATTACGCCACCCGCCGTAAACCCGAACTCCGCCGACATGGGGCCACTCTGGACCTTAAACTCTTCTACGGCATCCACAGCGGGCGGGACGCCCACTTCCCCGAGATACGAAAGGGTGTTGTTGTTTCCATCCAGCATCTGTGCGTTCATCGAGTTTGGAGATCCGTTGATGGAGAGCGAAGAGATCTGGACCCCACGGTCGCCGAACCCGGCATTCGTGGGGCCGGCATTCGAGATGACGCCCGGGGTAAGTAGGGTGAGGGCGAGGGCGCCGCGCCCGTTCAAGGGTAGTGCTTGAACCTGACGGTTTTCGATTACCGTACCGATGGTTGCCGAGGTGGAATCGGCCAGAGCGGCCTCCGCAATCACTTCCACGACTTCGGTCGCCTGGCCAATTTGCAGCGTCAGATTCACCTGCGCGTTCTGGTTCACCTGCAGGGTGATTCCCGAGCGAACGGCGGTCTTGAAGCCATCGAACTCGGCGCGCACGACATACCGGCCGATGGCGAGTCCCGGTGCGGTGAAGCTGCCCTGATCGTTGCTGTTGGTTCGGAAGACCGAACCTGTGTCAATGTTTTGTACTTCCACGCGAGCGCCTGCCACCAGCGCGTTCTGCGGGTCGGTAATCACTCCTGAGACTGTCCCGGTCCCCTGTTGGCCTACGAGTGTCATGCTCAGCAGCAGGGCGGCGACGAGGGAGAGCGCATGCTTGTAAAGCGGTTGAAACCAATTCGAGGTAGCCATTTGAATGCAACTCTATCGGGCCACCGCCAACCCCGGAAGTGGTAGAACCCGTTCTGTTTCGTTGACCAAGCCGGGAGGGAACCTCAGGGAACCTTTCGTAAGTTGCTGGTTCCAGGAGGTTGATCGTGTATACTGCTGAGGTCAATTGAAAAGCGAGCAACTGTAGCGTGGCTGAGCTGGGGCAAGGTCCAAGACCGAATATCGACGATCAACTGCTACGCGAGCAGTTGGCAAGGATTCTTGCCAGTTCGCATTTCTCCTCGTCCCGGCACTTGTCTGACTTTTTGGCCTATGCGGGCGAGTGTGCGTTGAAGGGTCGCACCCATCTTGACCAGGTAGAGATGGCGTCCAAGGTCCTGGGCCGGACCGACTTTAACCCCATCGAAGATGCGACCGTTCGGAAAATTGCTACGCACGTCCGCCAGCGGCTGGAGCAGTACTATGCGGGAGATGGCGTGAGTGATCCGGTTCGGGTGGTTCTCCCCGTTCGCTCATACGTGGTCCGCTTTGAGCGGATTGAACGTCCCGCCGCCACCAGTCCAACGCGCCGAGGGCCAGTGTGGCGCTATGCGTTACCGGTGGGGATCCTGCTGATCACCGCCGCCGTTTGGCTTTGGTTCCGGCCTGGTGTGGACGTCCCTCCCGGCCGGATTGAGATCCTCTCCGCTCGCGGAGACATCGTTGGGAAGCTCAACGATCCTCCACCTGGCTCTATCCGACTGGGTCCCTTGCTGCGCCAGGAGGATGAGGTCACGGTCCGCCTGTCGTTCACTCCTGAGCGCGAGGCTCAGCAAGCAGGCATCCTGATCTGGGCAGACAATGACAATTTCGTCCGTTTCGGGCGCAAGTTTACCGGGCGTAACCTGCTGGAGTTCGACCTGGAGAGGGGTGGGGTGCTGCAAGCTACCCCTTCCAGTCACACGTACGAACCGAACGCTCAGGACGGGACACCGATATGGCTTTCCGTGCGGCGGATGGGCACGGAATTTCTCGCCTTCGCCAGCCGCGATGGGGAGGCCTGGACACCAGTTGGTGGACCGCTCCATTTGGAAGCGAAGGAGCTTCGTGCCGGACTCTACGCCTTCCATGGGCGACGGGATGCCCCGGCGGCGTTAGCCTCCTTCGATCACTTTTCGGTAGGGCCTACCTTTGCCCATTGGACCAACAAGCAGGGCCTGCACCAGCTCGGCTTTAGCTTCTCCACCAACTGCACCACCGGGGAGGACTCGTGGATGGTTCAAGACGGCGCACTGGTGATGTCGCCTCCTTTGGGGAGCGCCCGTTGCGCAGCCGTTCTCTGGCAGGACGTTGCGGGAAGCGAATGGGTATACAAGACGCGACTGGACTTCCTTCCCACCGCCGAGGTGGGAGCCGGCATCTTCATCCGTGGCAGCAAGGCTCGGTATCGACTTGTCCGCAACGAGCTGAATGGAGCAGCCATAAGCTGGATTGAGGAGGGCGTGGACGTTGCCGGGGAAAGGGATTTCAGCGGCAGTCCCGCGATCTACCTTCGGCTGAGGGCGGAACAAGGAAGCTTAAGGGCGGGATTCAGTCGCGACGACAACGTGTATCGTGAGTTCGCCAAGGTGGCTCTTCAAGAGTTCGGATCGCCCGTCCAGGTCGGCCTTGGAGCCTTTCTGAACGACGTCGCGCCTGCTCAACCATACTCGCCCCCGCAGTTCACCTTCTTTCGTCAAGAGATGTTCCACCTCTCGACGCCCCGCTAGCTAAACCCTTCGACAGAGGTGCTCAAGCCCTACCCGGTCGGCCCTTGTGGATACCGCAAGCTAGTTCGCGAAAGGGGCAAAGGCCATCAGGCCGGCCGAGACCAGGCTGATGATCACTGAACCGAGAATGGCGGTGAAACAGCCGTTCACCTCGAACTCCGGGGTCAACTTGGCTACCAGCATCAGCATGAGTCCATTCACCACCCAGGCAAACAATCCGAAGGTGATGAAGGTGACTGGGATCGCTAAGAAGGCCACCACTGGCTGGATGAGCGCATTGACAATCCCCATCACCACGGCTGCCAGCAGCGCAATCTTGAAGTTCTTGATCTTCATGCCGGGCAGCACATAGGCCGCAACCAGGATGGCAACCGCCACCACGATCCACTGGACCAAAAGATTCAACATGGGACGCCCTCCTCCACGCCCAGCCTAGCGCAACTAGACCGCGGTGTCAGTAGTGGCCAACAGGTCAGCAAGATCCTCACGGCGGCGATGCGCGTAGGCGATGGCCGAATCCAACGACACCAGGTAGAAGGAGATCGCGATCAAAGAGGCCACCACCATGCCGACATAGAAGCCTGCATCCGATGCAAACGCGAATCGGGCCAGATAGGCGATGGAGGTAGGCAGGCTGACAATGGGAAAGCTTAGCATCAGCACCACCCTGTACTTGGCCTTGTTGGCGCTGGCCCAGCTTTGATCGGGATTGACGCCACCCGGATAACGCACGCTGCTTTGGTTGCCCACCGCGAACATGTTGATGGCCAGCACCAGAGTGGCTACCACCGCCTCCGCCAGACCGTTCAAGGTCACGGGAATCCCGATGGCCGAACACACCAGCGAGATCAGGAATACCTGAACGCACACCATGAAGAAGCCCACGATGTTCTTGGCTAGGAATACGGCCTGCATCCGCACCGGCGCAAACAGGAACATCTGCACGGCCCTGCGGTCCAATCCGAAGACATTCCAGAACACCGTTTCCGACATCAGCAGAATTGCGTAGGCGCTTACCACAGCAAGGAAGTTGCGTTGCATGAAGCCGGGCTCTTCCCCAGGGTTGAGTGCGATGGGCAGAAACACCACAATGCCGAAGGTGAAGCCCATGATGAAGACAGTAACGAAGCGGGGAGACCTGGTGAAGGTGAGGAACTCCTTCTCAACCAAAGCGCCCAGAGGGTCAGGAAACAGACGGCCCAGAGCTTGCGCGGCGCGACCGCGAATGTCGGCATAGGAACGATCAGGAGAACTGGCGAGACGGCTGCGCGCGGCCGATGCCGACTGTCCTGGTTCGGCGCTGAGGAAGCCAAGAAAC
>JALOKO010000297.1 GCA_025456495.1 Bryobacterales bacterium
CGATGACGACGCCCGCCGCGCGGTGGCCCAACTTGGTCTGCGCTATGCCTGTTCGCTGGGTGAGGAAGAGGCCTTTTATCAACGCATCCTGCAGCGGGTCGTGGCGCACCTGAAGGGCCAAACATTGCCGGAAGATGCCCGCTGTTATGTTCGCGAGTGAGGGCGCGCGGATGGAAGCGCCGCCATCCGGTTCGGGTAGAGCTAGCCTGCCGGGCGCTGGAAGAGCGCTTCGTATTGCCGAATCACCTGGTGGGTGGAGAAGTTCGTTTCCACCAGCGCGCGGGCGGCCTCACCCATGGATCGTCGTTGCGTGGCATCCTCCATCAACCTGGCAATGGCGTCCGCGGTGGCGTCCACGTCACCGGCTGGCGCCGTGTAGCCGTGCACCCCGTCCCGCACCAATTGGACGTTAGCGGGAATGGCGCTTACAACCGCGGGCAATCCCACGGCCATGGCTTCGGCCAACGCGCAGGAGAAGCCTTCATTCGGCGAGACCAGCGCAAATGCGTCAGCGGCTTGCAAGTACTGCGGCACATCGTCCGCGGGTACTCGACCCAGAAAACGGGCGGCTTCCGCGCTTAGCCCCAACTCCCGCGCGCGTGCTTCCAGTTGCGCGCGGATGGGCCCATCACCCAGCAGAGCCAGCATGCAGTTGCCGCACCGCGAACGCGCCCGCGCAAAGGACTGCAATAGCCAGTCCACGCCCTTTTCCGGCGACAACCGCCCCACGTACAGCAACACCGGGGTGTCGACGCCAAATCCGAATCGCTGCCGCAACTGCTGGCGCTGCTCCTTCGCGGCGGGGCGGAACTCATCCACATCAATTGGATTGGGCATGTAGCAGATGGTCTCGCGGGGAATATCCTGGGCGAGCGCCTCCTGCACCATCTCCTCATTCAACACCATCACGCGCTCAGCCCAATGGCGCATCCAGTGCAGTTCCACGCGTCCCAACAACGACCCGGCCAGCGCGGGAATCACCGTGCTGCCGTGGATCTTGACAAAGATCCGCTTGCCCAACAATCGTCCCATCAACAGCGATGCAAACAGGTGCAAGCCGGTCATGGACACGAAGACGATCTCAAACTCTTTGCGGCGGGCCAGCAACTGGATGGCGATCCGCCAGGCACACAGCATTTGCTGCAGGCGGCCAACCCGGCCACTCGTGAGGATCTCTACGGGGATGCCCACCGTGTCCACCCATTGTCCCTGAGGCGGCATGGGGTTGCCGCCGCAAGTGAGCACCCGCACGGGATAGCCGCGTTGTTGAAGAACCCCGAACACCCGCTGGGTGTCAGCCTCGGCGCCACCCAGCACGGGAGGATACGATTCCGCTACCACCGCCACGCCAGGGAAGGAACTAACGTGCGCCCGGGCGGCTGGCTGTCCTTGCGCGGAGTTCATCGCCCGTCCGCCGCGCGCCAGCCTAGCGCCAGATCCTCAATCTCTGAACCATCCCCCACTCGTGTCTGTAGGCTCCACCCGCTATCTTCGCGAGTAAGAATGCTGGCGTGGTTGCGGCGGTCTTCTTCCAGCGTGCGCCCTACCACCCATACCCCACCGGACTTCATGCTGGCATGTACCGCGGTGACGCCAGCCAGCAACTGATCCCGGGAGAAATACTTCAGGTTGAGGATGTTCATGGTGCGCACGACATCCACCGCCTGTGGTGCGCGGTCGAACACAGACTGGGCCACCACCTTGAAGCGAGCATCCTCTTGCGCCAGTTGACGCGCTTCCGGGTGCACCAGCGACAGGTTGCGGACGCGGCCGACGCGGCTGGCGTCGCTTTGCCCCCAACCCTGTGTTACACCCAGCTTCGCAACCCTTCGCCGGTAATAGGCCGACATCAACAGATGTAGCGGCTTGCGGTAGGCCTCCCGATGATAGACGCTCAACACCCAGGGCGGCGCGATGCACTGCAGCACCGCGCCACCGGGTTCCGCCACAAACCGGAGGCCATCGGGCAGGGTGATTTCCATCAGGTACAACACCAGATCGGAGGCGGTCATCCGTGCCCGCGGGTGCCTTGCAAACAGGTCTCGCGCCCACTCCACTGAGGTGAGCGCATTCGATACCGCACGGTCTTCTACCAGCAGTTCCCCATCCCGGGCGAAGCGCTCGTCCAATACGTCCAGCAACGCCGCATTGACATCCTGAAATCGATTGCGAAAGGTGAGCTTGTAGCTGCCGTTGGTCATCCGCAACTTGTAGCAGATGTCCTCAAACATGCTTACTTGTTCCGCGCTGGGGTGGTCTCCGACATCCAACAAACTGTACGCGGCGCGGCTTCCCAGGTTCCGACGCTCCGGGCCAAGCTGGGCATACACCAACGGATCATAAATGCCAAGATAGTTGGCCAAAGATGCCCACATACACTCAAGTCTACCACCCGGTCCTATGGGCCTCCTGAGCGATGAAGTGCTTCCAAACTCTTGGCTTTCTAGTGTGTTTCCGGTGCCTGCCTAAGGCCTGGCATCAAGGCGAACGCAGGGCTTTCCCCGGTCTGTGCGATTGACGCTGAGGTCCGGTTCCGGCTGGGGCGGTCGATAAGCGATGCAATGCTGCCGCGCGCTCAACAATTCGCAGGAGGTCACGCCGACAGGTTCGCGCGGTTGTCCGGCCCCGGTCGCGCGGCGACCCCGGGGACGCTGAGGGGGACGCTGGCGATGCTGGGGACACTGGCGATGCTGGGGACCTACGGCGCCCAGGCGCAGCCAGTGCAGGCGCGGCCAGTGCAGGCGCGGACGGTGGCTACCCCCATCCAGTTCGTTCCCAACCAGGGCCAGTTCGCAGATGACATCCAGTTTGGCGCCGTGCGTGGCGCGCTGGCGGTTGCCTTCAGCCAGGGCGCGTTGCGGATTCGCAGCGTCGCAGGGGAGGATAGCAGCGAGGTGGTGCAGGCCGAGGTGCGCTGGCTGGGGTCCAGCCCGCAGGCGATCGCCGAAGGGGAAGCTCCCACGCCCACCCGCTATTCCTATTTCCTGGGCAATGACGAGCGCCGCTGGCGGACCGACCTGCCTTCCTTCTCTCATCTCCGCGTACGCAACCTGTATCCCGGCATTGACCTGTTGGCGTATCCCCAGGGCGACCTGTTGGAGTTTGACTACATCATTCAGCCCGGCGCAGACCCCTCGCGCATCGTGTGGCGCTTCCAGGGGGATATTGCCGACGTGCGCCCGGAAAGCGGTGACCTGGTGCTCCCCTTCGCCCAGGGGAAGGTCGCGCTGAAGGCGCCCATCGCGTTTCAGGAATCCGCCACCGGTCGGCAGCCCGTTGCCGCGGCCTACCATCAGCGCGAGGACGGCGCCTGGACCTTCGCCCTTGGCGCGTACGATGCACGGCTGCCACTCATCATCGACCCCATTCTCAGCTACAGCACCTACTACGGGGGAACGCAGTTTGACCAAGCCAACGCCATCATCGCCGATACCACCGGCAATACCTTTCTTGCCGGAGAAACGTTTTCCCTTGGACTCTTAACAGGTTTAGAGGTCCAAAACCACCGAAAAGCGGGTAAAGACGCCTTCGTTCTTCGCATGAACGCCGCGCTGGATGCCTTTTCGGCGGCCACCTACTTTGGCGGTAACGGAGACGATATCGCTACCTCGCTTGCGGTGATTGGAAGCGAGGTTGTGGTGGCGGGGGAAACCACATCCACTGACCTGCCAGGGACGGCGGGCCGTTATCAACCGAACAGTGGTGGAGGTAAGGATGGCTTCCTCACCCGACTGCGACTGATCTTGAACCCCGCGATTGTCGCCACCACGTATCTGGGCGGCTTCGGCGACGAGCGCATCAATGCCATCACGCGCGACAGCAGCAACCACATCTATGCCGCTGGCTTCACCACGTCTTCGAACTTTCCGCTGTCCACGCCCTCGTTTGGTCCGCAGTACCTGGGCGGAATCAACGACGCCTTCGTGGTGAAGCTCAACCCCACTCTCACGACGGTGTCCTGGAGCGGTATCTACGGGGGGCTCGGGTCAGACAATGCGCGCGCGCTGGCGCTGGGTGCGGGGGGCACGCTGTGGATTACCGGGTCTACCTCTTCGGCATCCATTCCCCTGGTGAACGCGGCGCAGACGGTGTTGCTGGGCGCTTTCGATTGCTTTGTGGCGCAGATTTCGGCCAATGGCCAGTCCTTGTCGCAGTCCACCTACTTTGGGGGAACCAACTCTGAGTTCTGCTACGCCATCCAAACGGACGCGGCGGGGAACCCAACGGTGGCCGGGTCCAGCGCCTCGTCCAACCTGCCGGTTACCAGCGGCGTGGTGCAGGCACAGCGCGCGGGCGACTACGACAACATCCTCTTCCAACTCAACGGCGGCAGCGGCTTCCTGCAGTTCAGCACGTTCCTGGGTGGAAGCAGCACCGAAGCGCCCACCAGCCTCTACCGCGATTCGCAGGGCAACTGGTGTCTGGCGGGCTATACGGCATCCACCAACTTCCCGGTGCTGAGCGCGATCCAGGCCAACCATGGCGGATCCATGGATGGCTATCTCACCTGCCTGAATGCAACCGCCACATCCATCGTCTTATCCACCTACCTGGGCGGCAATCAGGAGGACCGCGTGACCGGCGCCTTGGAGCGAGCAGGCTCACTCACCATGCTCACCGGGATGACGCACTCGCTGAACTTCCCTACGGCGGGCGCGGCGCTGCAAGGCTCCAGCAAGGGCAGCGGCGACGCCTTCCTCACAGGCATCAACCGACAGGCGCCCAACGCGCCCCCCGTGAACGTCTCTGTCAGCCCCTCGAATGGAAATACTGAGACCGCGCAGCTTACCTACACCGTGGATGACGCCAATGGATGGAGCGACCTGAAGTTTCTCTACTTCAACATCCACAACGTGGTGTCCCCTGTAAATGCCTGCTACCTGCAGTACGACATCGACAACAACACCATCCGCCTGCTGAACGACGCGGGAAGCAACTGGGTGGGCAGCGCCACACTGGGGCAACGCACCATTCTGCAGAATAGCCAATGCCGGGTGGATGCCGAACGTAGCTCCGTGCTGGCGCATGCCACGCGCATGCAACTTACCGTGTTCTATCTGTTCCAGCCAGGATTCGGCGGAACCAAGTCGTTGTTGATGTACAGCCAGGACCGCGCCAACACCATCGCCGGCTGGCAACTGCGCGGCGGCTGGGTGGTGCCCGCGCTGGCGGGCAACTCACAACCCGCGGTGACCTTCTTCGCCCCGAACTCGGGAGCTTTCCCCCAGAACGCCTTCGTGATGCAGGTGACTGACCTGAACGGCGCCAACGACATCAACGAAGTCGTCCTGCTGATCAACAACACCTTCAGCTACCCTAGCTCCTGTTACGTACGCTACCGCCGCGCGCAAAACCAACTGCAGTTGTTGAACGATACGACGTCGCAGTTCCTGGGAAGCCTGACGCCAGGGGCCTCGGGCAGCGTGGAAAACAGCAAGTGCCTGCTGTCAGCGGCTCACTCCTCGGCAAGCATGTCGGGCAACGTCCTCAGTTTGGTGATCTATCTCAGCTTCAAGACGCTGGCTGGCGG